>CAJTQE010000045.1 GCA_910578655.1 uncultured Christensenella sp. | reverse complement strand
CAATTTATATTTCAGATATTAATAAGAGTACAGAGATAACTGATTTTATAAAAGCTAATGGGGACGGGCTGTTTGCAATATCTCAATACGAACACCTTCGACTTAATGTCTCTCAAAATGCTCGTTTTTTTCAGTATGCATTAATTGTCCTTGGTGTTCTATTAGCTATAATGTCGTTCTTTATGTTACATTCTTTAATTCGGCTAACCGTAAATGAAAGAATAAAGGAAATAGCTATTCTAAAATCTTTGGGGGCTACTAATTTAAATGTAATATTGACTTTATTACTTGATATTTTATTTATTTCTATTTTATCAATAGTTATTTCAACATTATTTGCTCTAATAATATATTTTGTTTTACCGGTTTTATTTGTAGAATATAAACTTTTTTCATTTACATATCCAATATTGCCAATAATTTTAATTGGATTAGCTTACATTATACTTTCTATTGTTTTTTCTTTGGCAATAATTGTAAAAGCGGCAAAAATGCCACCTTCTATATTAATGAAAAAATAATTACAAAAAACTATTGACAAATATTGGTAAACATGATATTATATGCATAAGTAAACAATTTGTTTACAAATAAATAAAAGGAGAATTTTATATAAAAATCTCAAAAAGTAAAAGTTTCAAAATTTCGCTTATTTCATTGTTGTTTGTACTCTTTGCTGTAATCGTTGCATTTATTAGCTATACAACTTTAACAGTGAATGCATTGTCAGATAACTATAACCTGTATGAACGTGGAGAAAAGAAATATAACAATTCTTATGTTTATACTCAATTTAAAGGCACAGTTAAAACCCCTGTAAGTTTATTTGGACAAAGATCTACCTTTTCAGGAACTTCCAAATCTGCTTGGATGGGTAGTTCACCTTATAATGCTGATACAGTAACGCATACGGATGTAATAGGTGTAACAAAAATAGGAGGATTTTCCGTTGGATATCCTGGCGGAGTTTCCGCATCTACATCGGGTAGTTCTGCAAGTTTATCTTATTCGGCAAGTAATACATGGCATGTAGATGTTAATTATACATATACCATAAATTCGTGGCTTATATTGGCTACAAGTCAAAAGTCGACAGCTTCATTTAAGTTTGGTAGTACATTTGTGGTTGTTGATTCTGAAGGCGATAATGTTGATGGATACGCCAATTACTGGGTAAGTTAAAATATGGATTACATAAGAAGAGGCAACTTTTAAGTTGCCTCTTCTTTATATTTTCAGAGAATTTAAAAATGTCTTGCGATGCATTAAATGTCTTTGATTAATAGAAAAGGAGAAGACAATGGCACACATGTCACAGCAGAAAATTAAATTGCTTGTCTTGTATGACTTGCTCTGTCGGCTTACCGACGAAAATCACGCCCTTAATACGGACGAGATTATTTCATTACTTGTCGAAAAGAACATAGCGGTGTCGCGTAAAATACTGTTACAAGATATTGCGCTTCTGAACGAGTACGGGTATGAGATACTTACATACAAGAAAAAATATCACTATTACTACGTTGTCAACCGTCATTTTGATAGTGCCGAGATTGCGTTTCTTGCCGATGCTGTGCAGGCTTCCAAGTTAAGCGCAACGCAAAAGCAAACGCTAACGAATAAACTTATGACGACAATGGGGAATTTTCAAGCGACAGAGCTGACTGCTGCCGCTCGCTTCGGTACAATACCCAAGCGGAACAATAGGTACATAATTTACACGATAGACACGTTAAAACAAGCCATTGCGAACAATAAGAAAGTGTCGTTTCAGTATTACTCATTGGACTATAAAAAGAATAAGGTGTACCGCAAAGATGGTAAAAGATATGTAGTTAATCCGCTTGTGATTGTGTGGAATAAAGACAACTATTATTTGGTTTGTTATTATGATAAGCACGATGATACGGTTACTTACCGCATTGATAGAATGGAAGAAGCGAGAGAGGAAGCGACTGACCGTACATATCGCAAAGAGTTTGACGAGTTCGATGTAGAGCAGTATCGGCAGAGTGTTTTTTCTATGTTTGGCGGCGAAGAACAAGAGATAACCTTGCAGTTTGATCCCGCTATGCTCGATGACGTGTTCGATAAGTTCGGCGAGGAAGTGAACATTGTCAAAGTTGACGATAATACATACCGTTTGAAAGTGCCTATACAGGTAAGTAAGACTTTTTTCGCGTGGGTAGTGGGGACTCAAGGCAAAATGCGAATACTTGCGCCGCAGACCGTTTGCGAACAATTCAATGCGTTCGTAACAAAAATCAAAGAAGAATATTAAATCATTGACCGATAAGATTTAACCGTCTTGTCGGTCTTTTTTATTTTCAGTAACAAAAATTTTTCAAAAAAAAGCGTTCATTGCCCGTTTATGGGAAGTGAAAATTTGAAGCAAATGTTTTTTTGTGCTATAATGCGCCTACAATCTAAATTGAACACCGCGTTCAGTTTAAGGGAGTATGCACTAATGAGGACACTTAACCCAAAAACTCTATGCAAAATGGAGGAGTACATTAAGGAGTACCAATCAGAAAACGGAAGATCGCCAAGCTATCGGAACATTATGCACGGAATCGGTATGAGTTCACTCAACCTTGTTCAGCGGTATGTGCTTGCGTTAGAGAACGAGGGCAGAATACAAAGGACAAGGCTCGGCAATATAGAGTTGCCGTCGAGATTCGATAAAGGCGAAACGACGATTGCGCCGCTTATAGGTGCGATTGCTTGCGGAGAGCCTTGCTTTGAAGTTGAACATATCGAGGACAGCTTCGAGCTTCCGCGTTCTCTGTTCGGTAGCGGAAAATTGTTTATGCTTCACGCGAGTGGTAACAGCATGGTGGAAGCAGGAATAAACGATGGCGATTTAATTGTATTGAGAAAGCAAGACTACGCGGATGACGGAGATATAGTCGTCGCCTTGACGAACGGAAACAATACATTAAAACGCTTGTATCATAGAAACGGCAAAATCGTATTACACCCCGAAAACAAAACTATGAAAGATATAATGGTCAGCAACTGCGAGATACAAGGCGTATTGGTCGGTTGTATCAAAACTTATTAAATCGGTATTGAGTTGCACACAGCCCCGTTGCAACAAGATATAAATTTTATCGGACAAGCACTTGGCTTACTACGTTATCGGATGCCCATACTGTAACAAAGTAGTTAGTTAAATTCAAAGGTGTTTGTCTTTGGGAAATGGAGGTAGATTAACTATGAAATTTGTTATGTGTCCGAAATGCGGAAAACGGCTTTGCAAAGGCGAAGCGGGTACAAAAGTAGAAATCGAATGCCCGAAGTGCGGCGAGTTTGCTTCGGTTATTATCGACGACGACGGTATGCACATAAGTAAAAAGCCGATAGAGGACAAGCCTTTACGCCAACGCGCCTAAATGGTGCAATTACATAAGAATATTTTGGGCGACGGGATTCCGTTGAATGCCACCGCTAACGTCTTGTTATGAGATTGGACTTGATGAGATAGGTCAAGAGGAGTCTGACAGGCAGATAATTCCTGCATAGGGTAATTCTGTTTGTCAGGCTTCTTTTTTGATGCCGTTTATGCCCGATTGCTTGGAGTTATCCACGCAGTCGGGTTTTTTTATTGGGGCGAAATCGTCCGATTGCGATTTTCAAAAACAAAAAATCAAAAATCGGAGGATTTAATTATGCAAAAATTCAGTCTTAAAGTAACGAGAAAGAACGGCAACGAGCGAACAGTAACGGTGTACCTTGACGATACGACCGCACAGTTACTCAAAGAAGCAGGGGATAAAAAACTTTTGAACACTTACTTGTACGAAGAATACAAAGCAAGTCGCAGAGCGCGGCAAGAGGAGTTTTGGAATCAGTCATTGGAAGAAGATATGGAGAACGGAATCGACTATGAGGACAAGCACACATACGGCGATTTTTCCTTTGACGATATGGAAGATAGGTTAAGCAGTCGTAACGCGGCGATACAGGAAATGCTCACGGACGGAGAGAAGATACAAAACTTTTACCGATTTGTGGCGCAAAATCCGCATATCAGCTTGCACGACGCTTGCCAAATAATCATAAGCCGCCCAACCGCAGGCGTTTGTTATTCGTTCGAGGAGTGGAACGCAATGGGGCGGCGCATAACGCGCGGACGGAAGGGTGTACCGTATTACGACGCGGACGGCTATAAGCAGTTCGTTTTCGACGCAAACGATACGCACGGCGAAGAAAGATATAAACGGCTTGTGTACCCTATAAAGCGTATGTTACAAGGACTTGACGCGCTGAACGGCACGGAGATGGACTCGGACTTACGCGGCGATTATCGCAAGATACACGTCGGGGTAGCGACCTACTTGCAAGAGAACGGGTACTTTACGGACGATGAAGAACGCAACCGCCTAATCTTGGAGGGCGTAACGTATTCGCTGTACAGCAAAACAGGCTTTCCGAAAAACTACGGAATCACAATGCACGGTATGACGGGCGACCTTACGGACAATGCACAGTTGTTCAAGGATGTCTGCGGCTTTGCGGATTTTCTGCACAAGGAAATCGAAGAAGCGTATGTGCGTAAACAAAACGAAGTCAAAGTCATAGATGACGTGGACGAAGAAACCGTATCGGACGAGCCTATCGTTAGCGAAAAAGCGGACAAAGCCGACGAGCATAAAATTGTCTTTTCGAGCGCAGTCAATATGTTCCGGCAGAACTACGTTATTCTTACCGACTATGACAAAGTAACCGACCAAACGCGCATATTTATCGGCAAGCAAGAGAATTTGGACACGGAAACGAACGAATACGACAACTCGGACAACAGTCTTATATTTGCAACGAACAGACCGCAAATGCCGTATTTATTGTATGGAAAATCGTTCCCACGCCCACAGCAAAGCTATATAGACAACGGCACATTTGAAGCAGAAGATTATGCGGAATACGCCGAACTGAAAGACGGAGTATTGAAAGATATTCTTGTCGCGCAAGCCTTGAAGTTTGACTATGACCAAAGCGATCCGAACAGCGGTGTACCGTTCAGATACCCGAATTGGCAGGACGAGAAAGCAACCGTCGCACAGACGGAAGCCGAGCCGCAATTACCGCCGTTTTATAAAGAGTATTTGACCGAACAGGAAAAATACCCGAAAGCAATCGTTCTGACGCGCTTGGGCGACTTTTACGAGATGTTCGGCGAGAGTGCCGAAAAAGCATCTGACGCGCTTAATTTAACGCTTACGGGGCGAATAGTAGGTGTAGACCGCATACCTATGTGCGGCGTTCCGTTCCACGCAACGGACGCATATATCGAAAAACTGATAAAGCAGTATCCCGTTGTCGTGCTTGAGAAAGATAAAGAGCCGATTTATATTCAATCTCACGCCGAATCGCTTGCACAAAACGAAGAAGCGGAAAAGCCTGCGCCTAAACTAATCGAAGTAGATGACGACGGAGATAACCCGTTCGACAATGACGAACAGTTAATGCCGGACGAAGAAAACGGCGACGAACACCCCGATTATATAGGCGAAATAGATACACGTTTTCCCATAGACGACGAATACGACGACGAATATGCTGCCGAACAGAACGAGCTTGAAGATGAGGACGATGCGGCGTACGATGACGAGAACATAGACAAAGAACAAGCCGAAGAAGAAAAGGAAAATCGTCCACAGACGAAGCCAAAACAGAGCAAACCCATACAGAGCCGTAAGCGCA
Source organism: uncultured Christensenella sp. (assembly GCA_910578655.1). GTDB lineage: Bacteria > Bacillota > Clostridia > Christensenellales > Borkfalkiaceae > Coproplasma. The sequence goes on along the minus strand of CAJTQE010000045.1, from coordinate 8,969 downwards.
AGGAAAAGCCACAGTTGTCTTTCTTTGATATGCTTGACGGCAAGACACAGGAGAAAACGCCGCAAGAGCAGTTAATCGAATACGGCTTGAAAATCGGTACCGACTGATAGCCGACTGTCTGAATTTGAAAGCGACGACGATATTCGACACAATACAGGACAGCGACGGAGAACACCGCGTACTGAACAAAGCCGAAACGATTGCCGCGCGAGAGAAGCAGAACGTAATTAAAGAAGCGTTCAAAGATTGGATATACCGCGATCCCGAACGGCGCGAAGAATTGGAACGCACATATAACGCTAAATTCAATCAGATTAAACTCCCGACCTACGACGGAAGTTACTTGCGCTTCCCCGAAATGAATCCCGCCATAGAGTTAAAGCCACACCAAAAGAACGCGGTACACCGTATCATCACGGGTGGCAACACTTTATTGCACCACGTTGTCGGCAGCGGCAAGACCTTCACGATATGTGCGGCAATAATGAAACTCCGTCAATACGGACTTGCGAAGAAGCCTATGATCGCCGTGCCGAATCACTTGGTACAGCAATGGGCGAGCGAGTTTAGAACGCTATACCCGAATGCGAAACTCCTTATAGCAAGCAAAGACGACTTGGACAAAGAGAACCGTCAAAAGTTTGTCAGTAAGGTTGCGATGGGAGATTGGGATGCCGTGATTATCGCGCAGTCGAGCTTTGCAAAGATACCCATATCGCGCGAACGGCAAGTCGCTAAAATACGCGAAGAAATCTCGCGTATCGAAGAAACGATAGAAGCGGCGTGGGACGAACAGGGTATGCCGCGCGGCGCGGTTAAGAACTTGGAGAAAATCAAGAAGAACCGCGAAGCACAGTTAGAGAAGCTCTTGGACGATAACAAGAAAGACAACGTGCTTATCTTCGAGAATTTGGGCGTTGACTACTTGTTTGTGGACGAGGCTCACTACTACAAAAATAAATTCCTATTCACGAAAATGAATAACGTGGCAGGAATATCGACGGCGGCGAGCCAAAGAGCGAGCGACTTGGAATTGAAGTGTGAGTACATCAACGAATTGCAAGGCGGCGACAAAGGCGTAGTTTTTGCTATGAAAGATTTGCAAATCGAAACGGAAATCAAAAACCGAATTGACGAGGAAATCTTGAACGAGCTTATTTATGTGTAAGGAGAAAAGTATGACCGATAAAAGATTTGCCATATACATACGCAAAGCAAGCAAGACAGACTCAAGCGAGTTACGAGCGTTGTCTGAAAAGCTCGAACAGTATGTTTGCGAACACGGCGGAACGGTAGCGGATAAGTATATCGACAACGGTTACAGTGGTTGCAAATTCCGTCGTCCCGAATTGAAGCGTTTGTTCAAAGATTGTAAGCTCGGTAAGGTTAATGAAGTTCTTATTTTAACGCAAAGCCACTTGGCTCGTAAGTTAAAGATTTATCGTAAAGTTTGCGACAAGTTGGAAAAGTACGGGGTATCGCTTACCGCAACGGATAGGCAAAACATTGACGAGCCTATTGAAAATATGCTATTATATTTAGCGACTAAAACAAAAGGATTTACATAATGGAACGCAAGGAAGATACACCCGAAAGAGAACGGAAGCGCACTTACGAAGCAAAGCATAAGGAAGAACGTAAATCAAAAAGCAAGGTATGGGGAACGAGTGTAAGCCGCGAGTTTGCGGACGAAATTGACGAGTTCTTAATCAAGCATAATGTAACAAAGGTCGCAGTCATAACGGCAGGTTTTGAAGCGTTGAAAGCGCAATACGAGAAATAAGCTACGGGGCAGTTGCCCCAAATAATAACAATTGAATAATTCAAGCAATGGCGAGAGCAGTTTAGCTCTCGCCATTATCTTTGTGTTCGTAAATTTAATGCGTGGGACAAGTTACACAGACAAGCAGTCCGTTCATATATTTATAGGGAGTATTATTCGCCTAAACGAAAAAGGGGGAATATGGAAGCAAATAAAAAAACAGATAAAATAAAAAATCAAACAGAAGATAATCCGACTTCCCAACGCAGATGTGAAATCAATGGGAAGCGTTTTTTAATTACAAGACATTTTGAGGGCAACCAAGATTTAAGCACTCTTATGACGGAGATTGCAATCAGTCGTGCCAATAGAGAAATGGGCTTATAATTATTCGTAAAATTCAATCAAGAGTCTTGCAAAGTCAAGTGAGTTGTGGTATAATACATATACCATAACTTAATTGCTTTGACAGAAAAGGAGGTTAAATGTCAAAGCAAAAACAACTTAATAAAACAGGTCTTTATAAACGTCTTTCAAAAGAGGACGAGAAAGCAGGCGAATCTATGTCTATCGAGCATCAAGGAATACTGTTACGACAATATGCCGAAGAACACGGATTCAATGTGGTGGACGAGTATGCGGACGACGGATATTCGGGAACAAACTTCGACCGCCCCGACGTGCAACGATTGTTAGATGATGCAAAGTCAGGTAAAATAGATACGATTATCGTAAAAGATTTATCACGGTTCGGTCGTAACTATATCGAAGTCGGACAGTACATAGACTACATATTTCCTGCTTACGGAATACGGTTTATTGCAATCAACGATAACGTAGATACCGCAGACAGAACAAGTACCGCAATGGATATGATGCCTATAATGAACGTGTTTAACGAGTGGCACGCGGCTAATACAAGCAAAAAGATAAGAGCGGTATTGGAATCGAGTCAGCGTTCGGGCAAGTACACGAATTGGAATTATCCATACGGGTACAGAGCAGGCGATGACGAAAGCCGCACGGCAGTAATTGACGAAGAAGCGGCGGCTGTTATAAGGCGCATATATGATTTGCGATTGCAGGGACATTCGGCTCGGACGATTGCGAGAATTTTAACGGACGAGGGAATACCCAATCCCGCAACGTACTATACCAAGCTCGATGGCGGTAAATGGAACAGACCTTGTAAACCGTATTGGAATCCCGAAACAATTAGGTGGATACTTTCAAATCCCACATATATCGGGCATACGATACAGCATAAGACGACGCGAGTATCTTATAAAAATCATAAGGTTGTACAGATACCCGAAAGTGAGTGGATTATAAATGAGAACGCCCACGAGCCAATCATAAGCAAAGAGATTTGGGATAAAGTACAGACGACCTATGAGGGTAAGCGCGGACGGTCTGATAAATCAAACGTGGTGCATCCGTTATCGGGGTTGGTCGTTTGTCCGAATTGCGGTAAAAAACTCAAATTCAAATCAGCCAAAGACGTTCATAATTGTTTTGTGTGCCGGACTTATGTCGATCTCGGAAAGAAGTATTGCACGTCGCATCACATCACGGAACAGCTACTTGAAGCATTGGTTTTGGACGATATTCACTCATTGTTAGAAGAAGTGGAGATTGACGAAACGAAAGTTAAAGAGCGATTTTTGAGAGAGCGTTCAAAGCATACCGAGCAGAGCCGTTATTCCGACGAAAAGCAACTCAAAGCAAACAAAAACAGACTTGTCGAATTAGACAAGTTAATACAAATCGCGTTTGAAGAAAGGGTATTGGGTAAGATGCCCGAAAGCGTTTGTATAATCCTTTGCGAAAAGTACCAAGCCGAAAAGGAGTCGGTACAACGAACAATCGGCGAGATTGAAAAACGCCTTGCCGAATCGAATAAAGACGACGAGGACGCAGAGGAATACATACGAAGATTAAAACGCTACGGTAAAGGCGAAAGCCTTACGCGCGAGATGTGCTTACAGCTTATCGACTACATAGCCGTAGGAGAAAAGGTTGCCAACAATGTAGAACGCGAGATTGATATTCATTATAAGTTCCGAAAAGGCGAAAGTCTTGCGGAATATCAACTAAAAAGAGTAAAAACTGTCCCTTAAAGCAAAAGAGCAACGGGCGCAACGGGAGCAGACGGAGCGATAGGTCCCACAGGCCCCACGGGCGCAGCAGGAGCAGACGGAGCGACAGGCCCTACGGGTCCTACGGGCGCAACGGGGATTGCCGAACTCAGTGCTTACGGCGGATTATATAACGCTACACCACAGACGCTTAATTTGACTATAGGCGGAACTACACAGCTTCCCTTGCCTTCAAATATGCCGCTTAAAAATATGGCGTATTCACCTGCAAACAGTATCACTGCCGTAACCGAAGGTGTATACGAAATTAACTATTATTCCAACGTGTCTGTTGCGCTTGGCACTACTGTCACGTTGGCAGTCCGCAGGAACGGAGTTGCAATACCGCAGGCAACTATCGCGCGCGCTCTGTCGGTTGGCGTGGGGTCGCTGTATAACGGCAGTTTCTTAATTGAACTTAATGCTGGCGATGTAATAGATATGGCGGTATCTGCATTGCTTGCGGTTGGGTTAACGCTCGGCAGCGGAGTCAATACTACGCTGACCGTTAAAAAGATAGACAATTAACCATAAAAAAACGACAGGCTCTGCCTGTCGTTTATTTCATTTTAAGGATAAAATCACCGTCGTTATATATACAGTTATCTAATTTGCGTTCATTAAAGCTTACCGTAGTCGATGACATACAATCGTCAAAACTGTCTGTAATAAGTAAATCGCAATAGTCAAAAGGAATATATTTTCCTGAGCATATTCCGATGCTTTTATCGCCGCAAACTGCAATAAGAGAATATCCGTCGGCAAATTTGAATTCGATGCCGTTAATTGAAAAATTATTTTCATATATTATTGTTTTATCTTTAAACGGCTGAACGTTTATATAATTTCCGTAAACGTAAGCATTGCAATCAAGCTCGGTTTTCCCGACAGTATTTGCACAGTTTTCGCCGCCGATAATGATAAGCGCGTCTATATTCGAAGAGTAGTAACCGCTGAGAAATCGGTCAAGCCGGTTTGTATTCAACTCCTCGGTAATAACCAACACGTTCCCTTGTCGCGACTTTATAAGTACTTCGCCGCCGCCGTAGTAAGCAGAAACTATTATCTTGTACCCGTCGAACGGGGCAAAAGTTTTCAAAGGAACGTAAATGCCCAAAAGCGAAACTGCGCAGATAATAGAAATAATTCTGCATTTAAGTTTAATGTTGAACTTGTCGGAAATGCATAAAAGGGCAAAATAAAATACAGGAATGAAAGCGCCTGCTCCAAATCCGCTTATAAGCGATTTTTCAAAACCTGCGTTTGTGAAAATTGAAATGGCAAGTTCTAAAGGAAGGACGGTGTATGGCAAAATATATTGCGATATAAACGGCAGTATCAACGAAATAACCGTCGATACAAACAGAACAGCAAAAACTATCGAGAGTATCGGCACAACTATTATATTAAGCATTAGCCCCGCTCCGCTGATATAACCGAATTTGATAAGCATAATCGGCAGAGTTCCTGCCTGAGCAGAAATTGAAACGGCAAAGCTATCCTTAATTTTCGGCGGAACTTTTTTTAACGGGCGCGACAGGCTTTTCGATAGCATAATTATACCGGCGACTGCGCACACGGAAAGCTGAAAACCTACGCTGAACAGACTTAAGGGGTTCAATAAAAGTATTGCGATGACGGCAACCGAAAGCGAGTTTAAAGCATCATACTTTGCAAAAGAAATTTTTGAAATTGACGCAACCGCACACATAATCAATGCGCGTATCGAAGAAAGAGTAAATCCGCAAACACCGACGTAAAGAAAGACGGGACCAAAGCAAATAAAAAACGCAACAATTTTTTTAATATGTAGTTTATTGCACAAAAAGTTCAGCAGTCCGTAAATTATTCCTATATGCAGTCCCGATACTGCGAATATATGCGCAATACCGCCGTATCTGAAAGCGGAAATCGAGCCGTCTTCAATTCCGTCGCTATTGCCCGTAAGCATAGCGTATGCAACCGATGCGGTGTTATAGTCGAGGTTATTATATAAGCTGTGGCGCACGGCTGCGTTTATTGTTCCGAACAGCGAAAAACGGAATTCGGAAGTTAAATCTCCGTAAACGCGGCACTGATATTTGACGGAATTTACGGCGTTATAATTAAGTTTACCGTAAGGGAAGGCGTCGTAAGTATACATTTTCGCGCTGAAATTTACGCGGTATCCGACATCACAAAATTCGCCGTAGGAATCTGATAGATAAACTTTGATTTTACCTTTAATTTTATGACCGTCCGCTTTCACGTTTTTTACTATAAGATATTCGCCGCCGTCGTAATTTCCCTTTTCGCAAACCGTGGCTGTTATAGAATAAGTGTCGCCGTTTGTAATTTCTTTGGTGTCAAAATCGTTGATTTTAAAATAACTGCACGCAGTGCCTATAACGAAAAATATAAGAGCACAAGCGCAATAAATTAAAAGCTTTTTCTTTGAATATATAATGCATAAAATAAAAATTATCGCAGAGTAAGGAATAATTGCGATAATAAAAAATAAGCTCAGGTTAATGCGTATAAAGAGATAGCCAAGCAAAATACCTGCAATTAACGAGACGGCTATTAAAAACGGGAATCTTATGTTGACTAACTTTTTCATACGTTTAAATTAAATATTTAAATTTTCTTCATTAAATAGCGAGCTATCCAAAAATTGGCTTACCGACATGCCGAAACCGTTAGCAATTAAAATAGTCGTAGAAAGTAAGTTATCTTTAACCGTTTCGTGCATAATATTCTTCAAAGTAGAATGAGGTATTCCGCTTTCAAGAGCAAGTCTGTATCTCGTAATATGCTTTTCTTTTAAAAGCTCATTTATTCTTAATACCAAAGCGTGATTAATATTATTCATTAGTTGCCTACCTATATTGTTATGGGCAACTATAATTTTAGTATTAATTTTTATAATAATATAGTTATGTATAGCCATATTTAACGATATAATAGACACTTTTCGGCGGTTTCCAAATAAATTGCGGATTTTGCCGTAATTTTATTTGAATTTATTTTTTAACTGTTATATAATATCAGTTCATATGATTAAGTTTACTAAAAAAACAGTGGATATGACAAGCGGAAATCTGTTCAAAAATATTTTGATGTTTTCGTTTCCGATTATCCTTTCGGGTCTTTTACAACTTTTATACAATGCAACCGACCTCGTCGTTTGCGGACAGTTCGGTTCCGACAATTCCGTCGGCGCAATTTCGGCAACCAATTCGCTAATCAACCTAATAACTCAACTCTTTATGGGTCTGAGCGTTGGCGCAAACGTATTAATGGCACGTTGTTTCGGTGCAAACTTGCAGGAAAAAGGGCAGAAGATAGCTTATACTTCGATGATTATGTCGGCAATTTTCGGTGTGATTCTCGGTGTGTTCGGCGTGTTTTGTTCGGGATATTTCCTTGTATGGATGGATACGCCGGATGCTATTATCGATTTGTCTACCCAGTATTTGAGAATTTACTTTATAGGCGCGCCTTTTTCGCTTATTTACAACTTCGGCGCATCGCTTTTGCGCGCTGTGGGCGATACCAAACGCCCGTTCTATTTCTTGGCGGTTTCGGGTTTGTTTAACGTCGCGTTCAACCTGTTTTTCGTTATAGTATGTAAAATGGACGTTGCCGGTGTTGCGCTTGGAACTATACTTTCGCAGGCAATTTCGGCAGGTTGCGTAGTCGTTTGCCTTATGCGCAATAAGGGATTTTTCCATTTTAAGTTTAAGGAAATGCGTTTTTATAAAAACGAGGCAATAGAAATTGCAAGGGTTGGCTTGCCGGCAGGACTTCAGGGCGCGATATTTTCTCTTTCAAATGTGGTTATTCAGTCAAGCGTAAATGCACTTGGTGAAGTTGTCGTCGCAGGTAACGGCGCGGCTTGTTCGATAGAAGGTTTCGTTTTTGTAACAATGAGTTCGGTTTCGCAGGCGTGCATAGCTTTCGTTTCGGCAAATTACGGCGCAGGCAATTGGCAAAACATTAAAAAAGCCGTTTGGTATTCAGCCTCTTTCGTCTGTATGTTCGGAATCTATTTTGGTTCTTTGGTTGCAGTATTTGCAAAACCGCTATTGTCAATTTATTTGACTTCGCCTGAGGCTATAGAGGCCGGATGCAGCCGTTTATTGATTATAGGATTTACTTATTTTATTTGCGGACTTATGGACGCAATGGCGTATGCAATAAGGGGTGTGGGATATTCTCTGTTGCCGACGATAGTATCTCTTTTGGGCGCTTGCGGCTTGCGTATTCTGTGGGTTTATACTGCCTTCAAAATAGATTCTTTGCATTCCTTGCAGGGACTTTCGATATCGTATCCGCTTTCGTGGGTTGTAACTTTTGCAGTTCATTTACTTGTATTCATTTTGGTTTATATAAAGAAAAAGAAGTATTACGAAAAAGTTAAAATTCAACAAACGGAAGAGTGCGTATAAAAAAAGGGAACCAAACGGTTCCCTTAATGTTTTTAGTTTACTGCTTTTTTAATGCGCCGACAATTCCTGCAAGCCCCCCGATTACGGAGAATATTGTAAGCAGCCAAGCGCCTGCCGCAGGCACACATTTTGTTCCGACCAAACCGCCATCTATCTTATAATTTCCGCAGAAACTGAAAGTAGTTGCTATCGTTATGATTGCACTGACGATAAGAAGTACGCAAACGACTACGACTATAAATTTGAAAAAACCCAGATTAAGGAATTTTGAAACTACAAAGGTAATAGTAGCGGCGCCGGTAAGCGCCAAAGTTATGTAAGCAAATGTTTGCATTACCGTAAATGAGTCCGTGTCATTTTTCGCTAATTCCGAAAGTGTAAAAGAAATCGATTCGCTATTGCCGATAATGCTTTCAATTTTACCTGCCGTCCAATCAATGCAAATGCCGACTATTGCCATTACGATAGAAAGCAGTAGTACGCCAAAGACGATAAATCCAAACAGGTCAATTTTTTTGTTTTTGCTCATAAAAACCTCCAAAAAATTTTTTTATAGATGTTAATAAACATTCAAATAATTGAAAAAAAGGTTTTGGCGCCAATTCAAAAGCTTATTTTTTATTAATTTGTTAACCATAA
>CAJTQE010000044.1 GCA_910578655.1 uncultured Christensenella sp. | reverse complement strand
ACTGTTATTAATCCGACATTAATGTATCCGAAAGGATTAATTACTCCTTTCGGCGCAAACGGCGCATCCTCACCGTATTGCTTATATATATTGAGCTGCACGTATCCGATACCGAAGTCTATTACGTGGTTGCTTCCCTCGTAATACTCAACGTAATCGAATTTCGCATTATTGCCAAAAATTGCACGTGCAAAGTTGTCCGCCATTTCCTTTGTTACTTTTTTCATACTTCCCCCTTTAATTCAATTCCGAAGATATCGGAATAGACGCTGCTGACGAATGTTCGCGGCGTATGCTGCGTTTTGCTCTGCTCAAACATCTTTATAGTCCATTCACCATGAGTCTTTATAGCGCGCTCTTTTGCTTTCTCAATACGTTCTAAATTTTCGACATACTGTTCGCCAGAAATAGTTCCGCTGTTACGAAGTAACTCGTTTTCAAGCTGTGCCTTTGCGCAGATCTCTATTGTGTACCTAAACAAAGCATAACAGCTATCTGGGCTTTCAATAGTAGCCAAATCACATTCAAATTTGCTTAATAATTCTTTCATCCTTCTTCCTCTTCATCTAAATCTATTTCGGATGCAGTACGATAATTTTCGCGGCCTACTTTGTCACGGAAATAATTATAGTTACTTTTTATACGGTTAAGCAGTACGCTTGTACCGCAAGAACAGGGTTGTTTAAACAAACACTCATCTGAAGAACGAAAATCATAATTTAAGTGCGGATATGTAATAATTTTTATTGCACAACAAGCGCTAGCACAATTCGATACTTCATAAGCATAATCTATTGCCCTGCCCTCTATTTTTTCTACAAGGTCATTGCTCAATTCTTTACGGGTTATCATTCTGATAAAACCGTGAAATTCTACTTTTTGAATATCGATGTCGTTTTCAAATATTCGTGTAACAACATTTTCCACTTTGCAGGAATATATTGCAAAATAATATTCTTTCGGTCTTTGTTCAGTATTTTTCATTGCTTTTCTCCTTCTTTACTTTTCTCGCACGGCTCCGTAAAAGAACAAAATGATTTATCATATATGAACCAGTCCCCAACGTTAACCGCATCATAGCATTCTTCTGTAACGTATATTTGCTTTTCGTGGTTTCCCTCATCCTTAGTCCGTTGAACCGTTAGCCGCCACCGTTTAGGATAATGATAAGTCCAGATTGTTGTCACCGGCACGGCAACCGTACCGTTATAAATGAGCGTGATAACCGGTCTTTGCTCGTAATGCTCTTCTAAAAAATCTTTCTTTATTACCTCGCCTTCGAAATAGTCATCCTTGTTGCAGCTTATGACAGCCAGAGAAAAGACAAGTATCCCGGCAGCTAAAGTAAAAACCACCGCAAGCATCGGTAAAATAATTAAAACCAGTTTAATTGCTTTTTTCATTCTTACCTCATCCGGCAACCGAGCCTTGCGAATTTTCGTATGCAATATCTCTTTCGTGCTGTTGAACTGTTTTCAGGAAGTTAGCACGTTCCAGATTGCACATAGCGCCTATAGCGCGCTGTGTCTCACGCAGCAGGTTTTTGCGATACTTCCTATGCCGCTTTGCTCTTATTTTCCGGTGCAGGTCATTTACACGCATTATACGGCGGTTTTCGTGCTTCTCAGCGTGCCGTATGTCTTTGCACATATTCAGCACTACATTGCCGATTCGCGCCTTGTAATCGTTACGTAAGCGCTCAAAATAGTCAACGTTGTTCAAATCGATAAGGCTCAACGGAATTGACTTGTTGCGCATCGGGCCGTCGTCCATCGCTGCAGCAATATCCGCCGCCGTCATCCTCTTGCCGTTGACGTAACCGAGCCTTCCTTCAGATGAAAGCTGCTTAACCTCGTTTTCAACGCGGACAAGCTCTTTCAGCATCTGGCCGTGAGCTTCAAAAGCTCGAGCATCGGAACGAATAAGCAATTCGGCGATTTTATCTATATCAGGGCGAAGCTTCTCCATACTCTGGGCGTTATACTGTAAACGTCCGGTTTCGGGAAGCTTTGTAATCAGCCTGTTTAACTCAACGTTAATCATAAGCGATGCAGTGCTTGCTCTGCTGTCAATGAACCCTGTACGAGCTCTTGTCTCACGAAGACGATTCATCGCCGTAATAGCCTTATCACGCGCCGTGTAGTACTCTGCGCCGTGCTCTGACAAGTGCATATTCGCAGATACAAGGTAATTATCGATAGCCACCGGCGAAATTTTACCCCTACGGGTAAAACCGAGATTACCGTCTTTATCAAGGCGCAAAGGCTCCTTCTCAAAGAACGCAAAATGAATATGCCTGTGATCCGTGTCTTCGTGCAAAGAACAATACAGCTCGATATTCGATTTTTTGAAACCGGCTCTTTCAAGGAAACTGCCGAAAGTCTGACGCATAAACTTAACGCAGTTCTCCTGGTTGGTGAACCCGCGGGAAGTTTCGTCATCAAAGGAAATGAACCCGTGCCAAATAGTGCTTTTTGTGTCTTTCAGGCGAGCTTTAATTTCGTTCTTCTTCTCTTCGTCGATGGCGCCGTCCATATTGAAAAGCCCGGTATTTGTACCTTCACGGGTAAAGTAATGCTCTGCATTAGCGTTTTTTGAAACCTTTTGCCCGTTCAAGGTATACGTGAAATAGTTATAATCTGCCGTAAGATTATAAAAATTTCTCTCGGCTATATAATCTGCGCGCCGTTCGCCGGTGTAGCTCGCCGGCGGCGTTGCTGTTGTATATCCGATGTTGAATATCGCTTTCATTCAGGTTTCTGCTCCTTTGCAAGTTTTCTGTTAAATCGCGCAACGAGATTATCTTTAATCTCGAGATACGCAGGCGGTAATTTAGCCATGACGCCGCTATCGATAAGCTCACCACTCACGGCTTCGCCGTTTACTTCCGCACGTTGGACGTTAAGAATCGATGCAACAATAGCTTCGATTGAGTTCATCAGAATAAACATGTCCTCTTGCATAATTCGCTGTTTCTCGAGCTTGACCTCGATTTTTTCGAGCCTCTTCCCTTCGGGAACTTCGGGAATCTCCCGAGCTTGAGTAAAAAGCTTACGTTTGCCGAATTCAAGATAGATTTTTTCAACCCCTACGCCGAGCGCACAATTCAGCAATTCGTTCATCGACTCATATTTGCCAGTACCGAATAATTCGTTCAAGCTTTTCAAAAGCTCTGCATCATAGATGCGTAAATGAAATGAGTTTTTGAACTTTTTGGACTGTTTGTTTTCTTCCATTTCTGTGTTCTCCTAAATTCGAAAATCGGTTTCCGATTTGTCGCTTGACGGTGTGCCACTATGGCACAACGGCAAGAACGAAGTGTGCCACTTGTTATTACTTCGTAATAAAGGCTTAAAAAGCCATCAAGTGTGCCACCTTCCTTATCCTGCTTGGTTTCCTAAGCACGATTTTTTTAATCGTGCGCAACTCGGTAATGAAATTGCCGAGCGGCACGACCTTGTGCCGATATTACTTCCGGCGACGTCGGTTCCGCACGTTTCCGGTCTGAAAGAACGGTCCTGTGCGGTTCTGATGGCGCCGAGATTTCTTCTGCAGTCTGCCTCCACTACAGCTCACGCTCGAAGGGCGGGCAGCGGTTGTGGCTGCGGACTGCCCCGGCATAAGACTGTTACCTGCAAAGTTCGTTTGAAAAACGAGTCTGTGCATGTTCAGTCGTTGCCGGTGATTTCTACTTCCTTTACCGCCGACGCACGTTCCGGTCTGAAAGAACGGCTTGTGCGGATGCGGTAAAGTGTACGTACATTTTGTACGGACAAATCAAATAAGGCCGTTGAAGGTAGTTCCGGGCTCGTGGTGGGTCTTGCTTGCCACGTGCCCTGTACTACCGAAGCGGATGCGGATGTACGATGCAGTTTGTACAGACAAACTGTTTGTACATTCGCACGGTGCTAAAGCGCCGAAATCTATTCCGCAGTTGTCTGTACGGGTTTGTACGTACATTTTGTACGGACGTTTAGTACGGACACTGCGGCGGCGCTACGTAGCGCCGAAATGCGCCGGGGAAACCGTCTTGCGTTTTCCCCCGTCCCCTTCCCCGCCTGGAAACCACGCAGAAAAAGTTTCAAGAATTTAAGTACATTAATTTAAGCTTGACTACCACGTCTGCCGTTGCCCGGGCCTTTGCCTTTAGGCTTTCCTGGGCCGTCGGCAGAGAAGGTTGGGCGCTTTGCGTACACCTCGATTTTGGCGTCCATTTTATCGATTGTAGCTCGATAATATGAGTCGGATTTATCCGGGCGGTATGCGCCTGATTCACGCATTATACGGAAGGCTTGGTCTTTGTCGCCACCATTGAAGTACAACAACATATGCGCGAGCTTTGCATCGTCATCTGACCTGTTTCCGCTCACTCCTCGGCCATGATATAGGTCGTTAAATTTACTGCCTTGTTTACTGCCTTGTATCCATCGTACAAGCTCGCCATCGCTCATAGTCAAGCTACCTGTCGGACGAGGCGTTGAGCCTGCGCTCGATACGTTGCGCCGTTCGCCGAGTTCCTGACGTAAATATACGGTTGCAGCGCTTCCCGCTCTCGTAAGTGTGTTACCTTTTGAATACATATCCCCGGTCAAAGACATAATGCGTTTATCGTCGTAAACTTCTAAATCGCCCTTGTCCTTGTCAACCGACGTCATATTGTATCGGCCATCTTTCAAAATGTCGTCTTTAACAAAAATATGTAAGCCGTTACCCGACGTACTGCGCTCAATATACGTGCCGCTCAAGGCTTCTGTAAGTTTTGATGCGCGCTCGTTAAGCTTTCCCGTCTCGGCTTCGATACACTTGTCAAGGTCGATGCACGTGATACCGTATTTCTTATCAAGCAATACGGATAAGCCTTCGCAGTTGTTCTCTCGAGCGTATTTCATCGCAGCATCGAACGTTACCCATTTGCCCGGCTCTTTCGAGCTCGTCCATTTCCCGTCAATAGGTGAAATTATAAATTTATCCTTCTTGCCCTTCTCTTCATTCCAACGTGTCCGATAACAACACCAGGTCGGAATTTCTTTCAGTTCGGTGGGAACGTTCTTTTGAAGATTTTCAAGTCCTTGCGCATATTTACGGCTCGGTGCTACTCTTTTGTACGTCTTATCAAGATGTTTTCCGGCAAAGCTGTCTTTCAGCTCTTGCCCTGTAAGCTCAACTTGACGTCCGTCATTATTAAGGCGGAACGTATAATCTGAAGCAATGCGAAGCTGCGTTTTTCCGTCCGCTTCTTTAAGCATTTTCGTAGGCACATAAAACGCGTAATACGAGAATTCGCCTTTCGGCATTTTAATCATTGTATTTTCGCCGTACTTTCCGCCTACGGCGCCGTTTGGCAATTCTATGCTCAACCATTCGCGTTTACGCTCTTGAGCTTCTACAGGCTTATTTTGAGGTGTATTAGTCATATCTTGTAGATTATCGTCTATAAAGTCATTCGGGAAATCTTCCCTTATAGCTTGCTTATATTCGTCTGACTGCTCATAGGCGGCTATCTGTTCTCGAGCTTGGTTCAAGTAGTATTCGTCCGTCTGCGCAGCGTTTCCTACTTCTAAATCGATTTTGCGCAAACTATCTGCATACTCTCTTAACCGCCTTTCAGTTGCATCAATTTTCGCTTTATGAGCTTTAATATCGTTTCCATCAGCAATGATGACGTTCTCGCCCTTCTTCGCAAGAGTATCTGCATATTGGTCGATTGCGTGATACGGAACGCCACACATAGGAACGCGCTCTTCTGTGCCTATCGTTCTGCCCGTAAGCGTAAGGTCTAATTTTTCTGCCACACGCTCGGCGTCGGTTCCTAAAACCTCGTAAAAATCGCCTACTCGATAAAAGACAACGCTATCTGCGTTTTCGCCTTTTATTCGGGCATATTCTTGCCCTAACGGCGATTTAGACGCGGCTAATTTTTGATATCCATTTGTCCGTTCATTTTCGCTCGGGTAATTATCCGTCCTAAAATCTTCTGCGGATTTTAAGTCTTTAAAATCATAGAAACCTTGTCCCCACGTTCCGTCTTCTGTATCGTAATTTGCCGCTACCATATAGCCTGATGAACGCTTAATTATGGCAATATTGCGGTTTTCGCTATCTTTAGTAATGCTTAAAACAGGATAGCCTAATCTCGTTTGTTCTGAATACAGCTTACCGCTTAAATATTTAGGGTCTTTAAGCTCACGCACGAAAGCGCCCTCTCCTGCGGCATAGTGTTCTTCAAGCACGTCCATTGCACGTTGCTCATAATAGCTGTCTGAACGTCGTCTATTTTCTGTCTGCTCTTTTTCGGCTCTTAAAGCGGCTTTGTAGGCTTCGATAGGCGCACGCATTTCACTTGCAATTCTTTCAAGCTCTTCATACTCCACCTGCTCATAGCTACGTGTAGTTCTGCCGTATGGCAAGTTATCCATAAATATATAGCCGTCTATTGGCAATGTGCCGTGAAGCGTTATTCTACCGTCATCACCTATGACATATACTTCCTGTGCAGGTATTTCGCTTTCATAACCGTCTTCAGGGTCTGTGTAAGGCATTGTGCCAAATTGTACGGCATAATGATATGTCGTTTTATCGTGAGCGTTTAACATCGCTTCACGCGCTTCTTCAAGTGTCATTTTTTCTTTTGTGCTTTCTTCTTCCTGCACTGAATTTCCTGCAACGTCGGCACTGTGCTGCCGTATGTATGCACGTTGTAAATCTGTAGGTTTTTCGCCGCTCAATGGTTGAATAGCATCGATACGGTCTGACGCTCGATAAGCGTTCTCATTGAGCTGGCGTTGCCACGCATTCGATTTAGGCGACCATTTAAAGCCGTTGTGCTTTAGTTCAGAACGTGTGCCTTCGTCTGGCTTTTCTTCAAAGAATATCTGCAGACGATTATCAGCCGTATTTGCTTTTACTTCGCCGCCGTTAAACTCCCAACCTACAAAACCGCCTTTCTGCCGTTTTGACAATTCTTCAATACGTTCTTTAACACGTCGAATTTCAGCATTATTGTTAGACAGTGCCCACGTCGGATACGGCTTGCCTTCCAAGTGCGGAAACCGTCTCATATCCGCCTTAAGCTCTGCTATTTGTTCAGCTGTCAGCTCGGGGCAACCGTCAAGAGTTTTGTTTTTGCGGTAATAAGTATTTACCGCTTTCATTGTTTCTTGTGATTTCTCTAAACCTTCAAGCTTCGCGGTCAATTTTTGAATTGAGTCCGGGTCATCTGAACTTATACCGCCTTTGCCAGTGCTGCGTATTTTATCCAGGATACCCTGTATCTCCTGCCACTCTTGATGATTTCTATCACGAGCGGCATTTTGCTTTTGCTTTTTCCCAACGTTGAAATTACCGCCGCCTGTAATTAAATAAGATGGCATACGCGCATCAATAACGTTGCCTTCATTAATATTTGCGGCTAAACGTTTTGCATAAGAATCAAGCAAGGCGTCAATTCTTTCGTGGTACATAGGATCCACGAGCGCCTTTTGCTTCGTTGCAATTTCGATGGCGTTGTCAACGCTTCTCCTATACTCCGCCGTTGCGCTGCCTTCTTTATAATCCGAATAACTGTTTGCCTCTTTAGCTCGACGGGCAGACTCCTCATCAATTGGATAGTAATATCTCTGATTACTGTCAGTTGCTTGCTCATCGGCTTGAGCTTCTCTGCTCTCGTCTGCCGACATGTCAGGCAATTTGTACGTAGAGAAAGGAACTGCCGAATTGACTGCTCCTCTTGCCGCCAAAACGTAACTCTGTACGTCGAATTGCTCCTGCAACGGCAAATTGCTTGCTATTGCCGTATCCACCATTGCAGACAGATCCATATGTACCTTAAAATATTTGAGTGCATTTTCGGCTTGCTGACGTTCCTCAGCATCCAGGAACGTATCGTATTTTAAGAATTCGTCTATATGGTGAACCAAACCGCCGCCCTCGCTGCCTATATCGAACCGGCAGCATTCATAAGCATCGTGATTGCCTTCGAAGACGTAATCAATATGAAGTTTGGTTTTGTAATAGCCCTCGTTTTTATCTTCTTGCGCATCAAACGCAGCCAACTTTTTATCGGCTTCGGAAAGCGACATAACGTCATACGAATTTAAAGCCTGATGTTCCGACCACTCAATTGTTACATACGGTTCGCCGGTCTCTGTTGCAAGACGCTTTGCCAAAGCCCGGGCGTTCTCTAATTTCTGCTCTGCCGTTTCTCCAAGAAAAGCCGAATAAATGCTCGCATAGGATGAACCGGACAATTCAGCAAGCCGTGTGAACGTACGCTCACGTACGACGGAATCTTCTCCAAGCATTCCGTACACGGATATCGGATTCGGACGGTTCACTTCTTCTCTAAGATCTTTAAACGTTGCGTTTGGATGTATATCGAGCCCGGCTTCATCGTTCGGATATGCTGATGTGTACCAGTCTCTTATATTTTCTTGTTCCCATGTACGCTCCCCTGCATCAGCTACAGCATCACGATTAGGTTGCGCTGTCCTCAAATAGTCCGCCATCGGGTTTCTTTCTGGTTGCTCTTCAGACTGTTCCTGCGCAACATTCTCATCTGCAGTGCCGGCAACGGTGGATGCTTGCAGATAATTGTCTGCAACGTAATCGGCAATTTTTTGAGCGTCCGCCGCAGCTTTGAAAAATACCGACGTGTCTTTCTTGGCCGCTTCAAGCCAGCTATTTAGATATGCAGCGTGGTTTGTAATGTGTTTACCGTTTAACTGGATGCCTTGTTCCATCTGCATAAACACACAAGCAAGCTCAGCGCGCAATTCTTCCTTTGCATAGCTCTCCGAGCCGAAACCGCCCGAAAGGTCTCGGTTAAGGCGACTTTCGTGTCCGGTTGAATGTGCAATTTCGTGAAGTGCAGTCGCATAATAGTCTTGCATCGTATCGAAGGCTTGAATTACCGGCAAATGAATTGAGTCGGTTCCCGGCGAATAGTAAGCCCTGCTTCCGCCATCGTAGCGGACAGGCGCCGAACTGTTCGCAATAATCGCTTCGATTTTAACGTTCTGATTTGCCCTCTCTTCTTCAGACATTGCAACGTCTTTGCGTTCCGGAAAGTTATGGCACTGCTCGGCGTTAAATACGCTCGAGTATTTCATTACCGCATAGACATTCTCTTTTAAATATGCCGCCTTCTCTTCTTCCGTCATATCTTTGACTGTGCGGCTGTCAAACGCTTTTTTTGTTGCACGGTCATAAAACTCAAAGAAGATTACGGGTGCCGATTTTTCGCCTTTCTTAACGCTTGCGCCAAGCTCCTTTGCTTGATTGAACGTTACCCAGCGAGTGTCTTTATAACCGCGCTTTGCGCCAAGGAAAGCAAGATAAAGTGCGTTCATTCCACGGTAAGCCGTGTTCGTCTTGCCGTTGTACGGTGCGCCAGCCGCAATATTGTTCCACCCGGACTGCCAGTCTGTCGGGTTCTTTTCGATATGCTCTAAAAGCGTTTTAACCATACTGTCGCGCACTTGCTGTACTCTTTCACGTGCGGTTTGCGCTATTTGATTATTGGTATCGGCTTTCATTCTTTCCTCATTTTTTTCTGTGGTTTCCGATTTTTTTTCTTCTTCTCTATTGACAAATGCGTTTGTTTTGCGTATAATAGTATCGAAGTCAAGGCTTTCAAAGTTGTCGGGAAATTGGATCCCGGGGGTTTCGAAAAGCACTTGGCTTTTTGCTTTATCGACGTAAAGAACGGAACCTTGTTCGATATTACGTTCGATAAATGACTGAAAATTATCTTTACCATAGGCGCTGGTCATAATGTTTGCCGATATTTCAAAGCCATTAAGGTCATTGCCACGTCCTGCAAGTCTTATCGCTCCGATTACGGGGCGATTTTCTTTATCAAGCATCTGGGTAACGATAACTATGCTGTTCTTCGCCTTCGCATCCGGCGAGATACTATCCATAATCATTACGGGGTCTGATATCAGTTCAGGAAGCTTCTTTATAAGCTCAACTCCTAACCCGTGATAATTGGCCGAATCACTTCCGCTCTCTTGCGTTATCGTTTTAACGTGGCGTGCCGTCATAAGTATCGGCAAGTTCGGAACGCCCACCATCCGTAGAAGCGGCGGTGTCACTTTCAGCACTTCCAGATGCGAACTCGTCTTATCTGCACCGCTCAGAACATCGTCGACCTGCTTATCGAATGGCTTTAATTCGTTAAATACAATTTTGTCTTGATTCTCGTCCATAATTGCCCTTTATTTAAGCTCAATAAATACGGTTGCTTCAACGTCAGCTTCGGAAGGCATTTCCGAGCTTGGCGTTGGGAGTGTGCCGAGGTAGCCTTCAAGATACGTGTCCGGACGTTCTCCGTTCGGGGTTTCAAGCGTAAGAAGCGGCAAGCTCTTTCTATCAAGTTCATTTATCATAATTTCTGTCCTTTGCTCTTCTACGAGCTTTCACTGTACTCTACTGGAAGGGGCGAGACAAACTCGAAGGGCTGCGCCCTTAACCGTTTTTCTCGCGGCTCTTTTCCCCTATCCGCTTTGAGAAATCACAAAAATAAATCAATTTAGGCTGTCGCAGAATATACATTCACAAGCATAAATATTCATTGTTTCACGACTCGCGCGCGCGGTTCGGTTAAAACTACCTTTACTCAATTCTTCTTTGTGTTCTCTTTTTAATATCTTTTTTTTATCTATTAAATATTAAGTCCATTTTTTAGACCGGTTTCGTCCAAATTTTGGACTATTTTTGTCCATTTTTTAGACCGCTCTAAATTTTGTACCAGTCTAAATTTTTAACCCGTCTATTTTTTAGACTGGTCTATTTTTTGGACTACTCGCTATTGTCCGGTTTGAGCGTTGTCAAACCTTTTTGCATAGCCTCAATTGCCTCTAAATCGGCACTATAGGCATAACGCTGCACTTTACCGTCCATCCAACCGCGTTTTTTTATGTAATGCTTTTCCTGAAGGCTTTCAAGCATCGTATAAACGGTCTGTTTGGAAGAGATATTTGCAAAGGTCTGCAAGTAGCTTATTGAGCCATCGAACTCACTTTTACCGTCTTGTGAAAAGCCGTATATTACTGCAAATATTGTTAGCTCGTTACCTTTCAGCCCTAAAACGTTCAGCATCCATCCGAAAACGGTATAGAAATTTGTGTCACTTATTCTTGCTGGCATCTTATTTCCTTTGTCCGTACAAAGTGTGTGTACACAATTTACGGACATTTAGATTGTTTTTTGTTTGTGGTTTAATTAGAACGGTATATCGGTATCGTCGTTTATGGGCTGAAGGTGCTTGCTCGCTGCATCATCTTCTGCCGATGTCTTGGCAGTTAAGAACTCAACGTCTTGCGCTACAACCTCAAAGCTCGTACGCTTGACGCCTTTGCTGTCCTCGTAAGTGTTTGTTTCAATCGAGCCGGTGACTCTTATCTTGTTGCCCTTCTTCGTCCATTTTGCGACGGTTTCGCCTAAACCGCGCCACGCAACGCAGTTAAAATAATCCGTCTTGCGTTCGCCGTCGCTGCTTTTGTAATTGCGGTTTACAGCAATAGAGAAACGGCAAAGCGTTACACCAGCGGCGGTTTCAGTCAATTCAGGGTCTCTGGTTAAATTACCTATAAGGTTTACTTGGTTCATATTGTTACTCCTGGTTATTATTTTGTACGTACAAAATGTACGGATATTAAAGTTCTTTTGAATACTTAGTCAGCCATTGAATTACCATCGTGAAGCTGTCACCCTGGGAATTGAATTGCTTATGTTCGGAATCGATAATCGAATACGATATTCGTTCATGCGCATTGCCGCGCTGCACTGAATATGCATCGTAATACTCGATGCCGACTTCCACCACAATTGCGCAACCGTTTTTAAAATTAAAGCGGTAAAAAGTTTTATTTACTTCAGGAACGTCAAGCCAGACACCCCAGTTCCGAAAATCATTGAGCCAACGTTCACGTTCTTCTTTATTCCGAAGATTAAGTTCGCCGCTTGCGGCATGAGCTTGAGAATGCTTTTGCACTGGCCCATTTTCATTTGTACGTACACTTTGTACGGACAAATTTGAAAAGGCCGTTTTATTCGTCATTGTGCCGGAAGATACGGTATCGTCGATATAAGCTCTGAGCGCCTTCGATGCATCCGTATTTTGTTCCTTGCAAATATCTTTGAAAAGCATTAGAATATCACTTCGAATTCTAAGCTCCAAACGTTCCGTTTTTTTAGTATCTTGTTGCGGCGCAACCGTAAGAAGGCTTGCTGCAGTCTCGCTGCGCTTAGGCTTGAAACTTGCTATATCTAAATTGCCAAGTCCCATTGATTAACCTCCCAAAGCTTCGAGAACTGCCGATGCAAGACGTTCATAATCTTTTGCAACGTCTGAATTAGGTTTATAAGCGTGTAAGCTCTTTCCGTAAGACGGTGCATCCGCGGCATCCACCGCAAGACGTATTGCCGGCAAGAATACTCTGCATCCTTGTTCATCAGCAAACTTTTTAATCGCCGTTATTGCTTCTTCGGTTGATTTGGTGCGCCGAGCCATTGTTATTACAAAGCCGAGAACACTCAAATTCGGTTGAATTTCTTTCATTTCTTCGATATTCTCGAAGAGTTGCATTATACCTTTAAACGAGTTGTATTCTGGCTTGAATGGCACAAGCACTTTATCGCTTGCGTAAAGTACGTTGATTGTGAGTTGTGAGAATGACGGGTTACTGTCTAAAATTACATATTCGTAATTTTCTTTTTGTGCTATCTTTTCAATAGCTCTGCGCAGATAACGTTCTTTTCCGAACTTAGCGGCAAGTACGTTGTTTGCCTTTTCAAGACCGATATCGGATGTAATGATATCAAGCATACCTGTAAGCTTATGAATTTCCGCTTCAGGCATTCCCTTGTCTAAGCTAAGGAATTTAAGCGCTTGCGGGTTGTCCGTATCATCTGCAAGGCCAAATGACGTCGTCAAGCTGCCTTGCGGGTCGAAGTCTACGAGTAACGTTTTTTTGCCGTTCCGGGCAAAATAATCTGCGAGTGCTGCGGCGGTGGTGGTTTTGGCAACTCCGCCCTTCTGATTAACGAGCGATATTACGTTCATTCCGTCACCTCAATTCCGAGAAGTTGAAGTATTTTACAATATTTTTCTACAACTTCAACTACTGGGCCCAACACGTCATAACAAACGTTTGCCAAAGACATAAAAGTAAAATGAGAAATATTCTCTCCACTTTCAGCGTAAAGGTCAAGCGCTTTCTCTTCTTCTTTTTGACAAAGGTCATCATACGTACTTTTGAACGACTCTGACTTGAGAGCATTCTTTCCGTGATGGCGATTGACAAATTCGCTTCGTTCTTCCGCAGCGGTCAAATATGCACTAACCGTTGCTTTGTTCAATACCACTTTCATCTTGTTCACCTTCAATCTTTTTTTCTTTCATCCAAACGACGGTTCAGCCTTGCGGCCTCGCCGCCGAAAGATGAAAGTGCGCCGAAAGTCCGACTCGAACGGACCGCATTCCTATGGTATCGGCATAATCTGACGGAAACCTTGGCTGCCGCCAGAAAATTGTGTGTGTTCCCGGTGAACTGAATCGAACCGTTCTGATAGCTTCCAGCGCCGGGATATTTGTCCGTACAAAATGTACGGACGTTTTTTTTAAACTGCTCTTGCTTCAAGTGCGCCCGAATATAAATCGCCGATTATTATTGGGCCGCACTGTTCACCTGCGAACGCATCAAAGTAACGTTTACGATATGTAATTTTGTCATCGCCCCAACGTTTGGCGTGATAAAATACGTAACAATAATTTCCGTATTCGAATTCCAACCATTCACTGAACCGACAAGCTTTGTACTTACAGTCATAAGACTTTACTTTCGATAAGTTCGGTAATTTTTCTTTTATCTTCTGTAGAAATAACTTTTTGCCAAACGTTTGCATAAGTCACCTCTATTTTTTATTTTGTACGTACAAAATGTACGGACATTTTTAAACATTGTTTTTTACAATAAATGCTCTGCATCTTTTAATGCTTTTAAAGCTTTAAGTAGTTTCGATTTATCCTTTACAATCCACCTATCTTCCCAGTCAAAATTGATATTGATTTTACTTTCATCAATAGCATCTTCCAGCAAACCGTGGATAGTAAATAAAGCATTTCTCAATTCTTCGTACTCATTGTATATGCAATTTTCGGTTTCAAATTCTTCGTCAACGTATCTTAAGTGGCACGTGACAACCCTATTTACTAAAACCTGTCCGCAAGGATATTCATTTGGATAGTCAAAGCCTTTACCTTTACCGCCGAAACAAGGAAACACGTTTAACTGAACGGCACCGTTCTCGAAAAGATACCCATCATTATAAAAAACACATCGTTTTGTGGGGTCGATATCTTCAACCAACTTTACGGCTTTTCCAAAGAATTTGGTCGCTATTTCTTTTGCAAGTTTTTTAGTTACTTTTTTCATTTTGTGTTTTCCTACTTGGCCGCGCCCTTTTTCGCGCTGTTATCTTTTTGTTTCGTGTTCGTTGTAACTTTCATTGAGCTTGTAAAATCCTTACTCCGTTTTATTACGCCGGTAATCATATCCGTTACATGCTCGTCACCTTTTGTCTTATCGTAAATAGCGGACGATTTAAAAATACGCGCCATTTGGTCTGCATCCGAGTTGGAAAAGAAATTGAGAATAGCTATTAAGCTTTTTTCAGCTTTCTCGGTACTCCCAGCTGCTCCCGAATATAAGTTCTTAAATTCGGGGCCGCGCTTCGATTTTTTAATCATAGAAATAAGCGTTTTGTCTTTGCTCAATAAACCGTCCTTTTGCTCGACCTTTTTCTTTGGCGCTTTACTTTTTTCTTCGTGGGCTGCTGTCGCTTTAGGCTGCGCAAGGCGTAATAATCTGATTACGCTGTTCTTGCGTTCGCCGTTCCGCTTGTAACTGAATTTGCAATCATAGACGCTGCCGCTTGCAT
>CAJTQE010000043.1 GCA_910578655.1 uncultured Christensenella sp. | reverse complement strand
CCCCCGAAGATATGATTGTGGACAACGCTGCAAAGCGCATTTATCTTGCGGATACAGGCAACAAACGCGTAATAGTCACCGATTTGGACGGCAACGTTATCGACGCTGCCCCCGGGGACGATGAAAAGTGGGGATTAGGCGAGGGGGTTTTAGCTCAGCCCACCGGTCTTGCAGTCAGCGGCGGAAAACTGTTTGTATGCGACAAGGAAAATAAACTCGTATACGTTTACGACGCAAATACTTTCGAACTTATAAAAACCGTTGACAGACCGGTAAATCCGCTTGTCGGAGAAAATACTCCGTACGTTCCCACCAAAATAACGGTCGACAATCGCGGCAATATGTACATTGTTTCGGAAGGCTGCGTAAGCGGACTTATGCAAATTAACGCAGAAGGCGAATTCGTCGGCTACGTCGGTGCAAACTCAACGGCGTCTTCGTTTTTATCGGCTCTTCAAAAGTTATTCTTTTCGGAAGAACAGCAAAACGCGTTTTTGGCAACACCGAAAAGCCCCACAAACGTGGCTATCGACGGCAGAGGCTTGGTTTATACCGTAACCAACAACGCTTCAAGCGACACAATCAAAAAGCTAAACACAATGGGCAACAGCATAATGTCGCCTTCGATGAACTTTCCGGCAACAACCGCGATTTCCGTTGATAAGTCGGAAAATATCTACTCGGTTCAGTCAAATCAGCAGGAAGGTTCTTACGTCTCGGTATTCGACAGCGAAGGCAACCTTTTGTTCCGCTTTGGCGGTAAGGACAGCTATGAACGTTTCGGTTCGCTTTCCAACCCTGTTGCGGTCTGCGTTATTGACGACGGCAGGGTAATGGTTCTCGACAAAAACTATGCAATGGTCGTCATATACGAACGCACGGATTTTGCTAAGCTTGTATTCAGTGCGGTAGACTATTACAAGGACGGACTTTACGTTGAGGGAGAGGGGCTTTGGAACGACGTTCTCCGTCACAACTCTAACTTCATTCTCGCATACAAGGCTCTTGCCCGCGCGAATATGAAAAAGAACAATTACGACACCGCTTTAAGCCAGTTTAAATATGCAGAGGACAGAAGCGGCTATTCGGAAGCATTCTGGCAGATAAGAAACGAATGGCTTGAAAACAACCTGCTATGGGTAATAATAGTAGCGCTCGTTTTAGTTGCGGTAATAATAACTTTGAAAATTCTGTCAAGGCGCAAGCCCGAATGGTTCGCCCCCGTCAAAAGGGTGTTCGGTAAAGTGGGTGACGCGCACGTCAAAAATATTTACTTCTTCAAAGAATTCGACCATTCAAAACGGTTTTTGCGCTCTACGCAGGACGCCGTTTACGAGGTTAAATATCACAACAAAGCAAGTCTTTGGACGGCCGGAATACTTTTCGTTTGGTTCATAGTACTTCAAATTCTCGGCGTGGTGACAAAGGGTTATCTTTTCAACCCGTCAACCGTGTACAACACCAACGGTTGGAATATGGTTCTCGTCACGGTAGGCATAATGCTCGCGCTTGTTCTGTGCAATTATTTCGTAAGTACCGTCACCGACGGCGACGGCAAGTTGAAACACTGTTTCATTTGTTTTATGTATGCGCTTTCGCCATATCTGATAATGGCTTTGCCCGTATTCATTTTAAGCAACGTTTTAACTTATAACGAATCGATAATTTATACTTTCTTGGAAATAGTTATGTACGGTTGGAGCGCCGTGTGTCTGTTCCGCGCAATAATGGAACTGCACGACTACTCATTCTGGAAAACTTTGAAAAACATTATACTCACGGTTGTTGCGTTTGCAATGGCAATACTGTTTTTAATCGTACTGTATATGCTTTTGGCACAGTTATTCGGCTATTTCGGCTCAATATTCGGGGAGGTGTTCGGCAGATGATAGGTAAACTTAAATTAGCCGTAGCGGCTTTGCTTACAGGTACCGTCATTGCGGGCAACGTTGCGCTTGCAACTCAACTTCCCCAAAGCGCCGCAGACGATGGGGATACCGCGCAAAACACCTACACGGTCGAAGCGGACGGAACAGCCATTACGGTAGACACCAAAACGTTGAACTTTTCGGCCACGAGGGGCGGCAGAACCTGGTATTCGGGTAAAAGGAACAGCGAAAACGACGGGTTGAACAGTCTTTGGGTAAATAAACTTACCGACGCGGTTACAATCGGTTACAAGATGATGGGTACGGGCAACACCCGCGAAAGAACTATAAATATGCTCAAACCCAAGATTAACTTCAAGGAGAGAGCGGACGGGTTCGACGCGAACATCAATTGCCGCGACATATCAATATCTTTCAAATTCGAATTGCGCATCAAGGGCAACAAACTTCAAGTTCGTATCCCTTACGATTCCATTCGGGAAGACGACCCCGAAGAAACCAAACTTGAATATCTGATAGTTTATCCTTTCTTCGACAGCAGTTACAGTCTTGTTGACGGTCAGATTCTTCTTCCCGACGGAAGCGGTGCGGTAATCGACTTATCGGCTCCGACTGCCGCAAAGCAGGCTTATTCCGCAAGGGTGTACGGCAGTGACTACGGAATATCGTTCACGCAGGTTGCCGTCAATTCGCCGCTTACGGCAACTATGCCCGTCTTTGCAACTATGTATTCCGACGGCGGCACTATGTTCACTGCGGACGACGGAGCTGAATACTGTTCGGTAAATGCGTCCGTCAGCTCGATAACTACTAACTATAACATAGCGTATTTTCAGTGGATATACCGCGAATCTTTCGTAAAGTATTACGAAAGTTCGGGAACGGACGGCAAAAGCTATATCGACTTTCAGGAAAATCTGAACAAGTTCGACCTCGTTCAGACAATGACCCTTATAGACGGAGAGTGCGGCGTAGACGACGTGGCGGAAGAGTACCGCAATACAGTTCAGTTCAAAGAGAGTGAAAAGGCGGACGCCGCAGGATTAAGACTTCAATTTTTAATGGCAGAAAACAAGAAGGGAATGTTCGGCAACGAAGTGGTTACTATGACCAAAACTTCTTTTGTGGAGCAGGTAGCCGAAGAAATAAGCGGTTACTGCAACAATTTGTCAATCTCTGCGCTGGGTTATTCGAAAGGCGGTCTTAACAATTCATATCCCAACCATTTCCCGTTTGACGGCGGTTCCGGCGGAAAGAACGGCTATCGGCGCCTTGCGGAGAAGCTCGGTCAGTCAGGCGTAAACTTTGCGTTCACAACCGACTATATAAAAGCCTATACGGGCGCGTCGGTCAACGAAAAACAGCTTGCGCTGAATATCTCTAACCAGTTCATTTCTTTAAACGACAGCCGTGCGGGCTCAACTGCTAAGTTCTATCTTCTGAATCCCGACGACGCCGCAGCGAGAATGAACAAAGACTTAAAGACGATAAATCAGTATAACGCCGGCATAGACTACAATTCGTTAGGCGCTCTGCTCTATTCGGGTTATAAGACGCGTGATTACGACCGCGCTTACACTGCAAATAAGTTTAAAGAAGCCGTAGCGGCTTCGGGAAAAGTTGCAAACGTGGTTGCACCCAACGCTTATATGTGGGAAGTGGTCGATTCTTATCTGGAAGCTCCTTTATCGTCAAGCGGATTTATGATAGAGACGCGCAGCGTACCTTTCGTGCAGATGGTGGTATCCGGCGAAATGCAATTATACAGCTCGCCCGTCAACCTCAATTATACCGGTGACGACATTATTTTAAGGCTTATCGATTACAACGTATATCCCTCGTTTTTAATCACCGAAAAGGATGCGCTGGAACTTTACGGTACAAACAGTTCAAGCATATTCACGTCCTCTTATACAGTTTGGAAAGATAAAATTAAAAGTATCTATTCGTTGGTGGACGAAACCCTTTCAAAAGTGGCAGGGTGCAGAATGACTGAACGCGACGAAGTGGCAAGCGGAGTATTCGTAACTAAGTATTCAAACGGCAAGTCGGTCGTTGTAAATTACAGCAATACCGATTACTTATCGGAAAGCGGAGTTGCTGTCAAAGCAAAAAGCGCGTCGGTAATATAAATTCTTAAAGACATAGGATTAACTATGAAAAAAGAGATAAAAAAAGACAACGTAAAGGCGGAAGAAGTATCCGCAACTGAACCCGAGGTCTGCGATACGGCTGAGGGGATTGCGGCAAACGAACCCGATAAAACGGAAGAAGTTGCCGCAAGCGCGCCCAAAATCCGCGACAAAACCGAGGGCAAACTTTACAGAATTCTGCATTCCGAAGCGTTCAGCGGATATATGTTCCTGCTGCCGTGGCTTATCGGTTTTTGCGTGTTCGTTGCTTACCCGATAATACAGACGTTCATTTTCAGTTTCGGCGACGTTCAGATCAGACTTGGCGAAATAAACACGACGTTTATCGGGTTCGGCAACTATGCAAAAGCGCTG
This sequence comes from uncultured Christensenella sp., assembly GCA_910578655.1. GTDB lineage: Bacteria > Bacillota > Clostridia > Christensenellales > Borkfalkiaceae > Coproplasma. The sequence continues at coordinate 10,712 of CAJTQE010000043.1, read as the reverse complement.
TTGCAGGACAGCAAGTTTACTCAGGCTTTGGGCGATTATGCAATGCAGATAATTCTGTATGTTCCCGTAATAACCGTTGTTTCGCTTATTCTTGCAATGCTTCTGAACAGCAAGCTTAAAGGAACGGGCTTTTTCAGGACGATATTCTTTTTCCCCGTAATCATTACAAGCGGCCCCGTAATTAAGATGTTTATCGATCAGGGCGTGGCATCGTTTCCGGGAATTGAAAATCTGATTGACTTTGAAAAACTTGCGGAAACCCTTCCGCAGTTCCTCGTAGACTCGCTTCAATTTTTGACTTCCGAATTCATTATGATTTTATGGTTCTCCGGCATACAGATACTCGTATTTATGACGGGACTTCAAAAAATGGATAAAAGTATGTACGAGGCCGCGAAAATCGACGGGGCTACCAAATGGGAGATGTTCTGGAAGATAACCCTTCCGGCGCTCAACCCTACGATAGTGTTAAATGTTGTGTTCACGGTAGTAATGCAGTCGATATTCTCGCTCAACCCCATAATCAACAAGATACAGACCGATATGAACGCGACCGACGGTTCCGGCGGCTACGGCTATGCTTCGGCAATGGCGTGGATATATTTCATAGTAATGCTCGTCATTCTCGGGGTTGCCGTTCTCATATTCAAAAAGCACGAAAAGCGCTTAAAGACGGACAGACGCTTTAAACTTCAAAGACGTGCAAAGGGGGCAAAGGTATGAAGAAAAAATCTCAGTCCGAATTGAACGGACAGCCCCCCGCAGAGGAATTGAAAGAAACCCCCGTTCCGGAATCCGCAGAGCAGACCGTTGAAACGGCGGAAGAGGCTCAAATTGCAGTCCCCGACGGCGAACCCGTAAGGAAAGATAACCCCGTAACTGCGTTTTTTAAATCGGCAGGTCTTGTAATTGCGTCGTTCTTCATTGCAATATGGACGCATATCAAAGACTGGTTTTATCAGAAAATAATTTTAAAATTCAAAGGCGACGAAGAACACCGTTCGTTTGTGCGGTGGATTAAAGATATAGGTCTTTGGTTTAAAGCACTTCCGTCGAGGACGGTTGCGTTTTTCAAGGGCTTGCCTGCGTGGTTTAAGGCTTTCCCTTCGCGCACTAAGGCGTGGTTTAAATCTCTTACCAAAGAGGGCGTCAAGTCGTTTATGCTCGGCACGGGCGAAAAGAAAGGCTTTTTACAGTGTTTCGTAAGCTACTCGCTCTTGATACTTTTCGGTTTCGTCTACGTTTATCCCATACTGTATATGCTCGGCTACTCGCTTATGAGTCCGTCGGACGTAACCGACCCTATGGTAAACTATCTGCCCACTTCGGCATATTTCCAAAACTATTCGGAGGCGGCACACGTTCTCAATTTCTGGACCACACTATTCCAAACGATTTACGTTTCTTTGCTTCCTGCAATTTTCCAAACGATAAGCTGCTGTCTTGCGGCGTACGGTTTGGCAAGGTTCAATTTCAGGGGCAAAAAGGCAGTGTTTGCACTCATAATAATAACGTTTATCGTTCCTACACAGCTTACGATGATGCCTCAGCTTCTCATATATTCCAAAATAGGAATAGTAGATTCCGTATTCACGTTCATAATTCCGGCGGCATTGGGACAGGGCATTAAATCCGCTGTATTCATTCTCATATTCTATCAATTCTTTCGCGGTATACCCGACTCTGTCGTCGAAGCGGCAAAGATTGACGGGGCAAACTCATTTCAGATTTTCATACGTATCGGACTTTCTGCGGCAAAGCCTGCAATATTGCTTTCGCTGCTGCTGTCGGTAGTTTGGTACTATAACGAAACGGTTTTAACTTCGATTTATCTCGGCGGTGCGGTAACAACGCTGCCCCTCGAACTTGAAAAATTTGAGGCTACGTACAAAGAGCTGTTCGGCGACGCGGGCGGTATCGGCGGCAAAACCGTAAACGAAGCAATTTATATGGCAGGAACCCTGCTCAGCATTTTACCGCTTTTGATTTTCTATTTCTTTACGCAGAAACACTTCACCGAAGGTATAGACAAAGCGGGCATAACGGGAGAGTAATTTTGAAAAAAATATTATCGATTATTATAACTTTACTGATGGCGGTAAGCTGTTTAAGCTTAACTGCCTGCGGTAAAGACTTGTATCAGAAATACAAATCGAATATAGAAAAGGAAATGCGATTAAGTTTCGATTTCTTTTGGGAAGAAGCTTCGCCCCTGCGCGAGGTTGGCAGTTCCGACATAATCGAAGGCAATCTTCCCACTTACGGACTTATTGCCGACCGTTATCCTAACACGTCCGGCACGGCTTCGGTTGCGTCGGTCGGGTACGGGCTTTCCGCCTACGTAATCGGCGTTGAAGAGGGCTATATAACCCGTGAACAGGGCGCGGAACGCACCGAAAAAACTCTTAAAACTATGCTCGCACTTCAAAATGACAGCGACGTTGCCCACGAAGGATTTTTTGCCCACTTCATAAATATGATTACGGGCAAGCGCGTAAACGGCATTGAAATTTCTTCGGTTGACACTGCAATTCTTCTCTGCGGAGCAGTTCACGCCGGCGAATACTTCGGCGGTGAAATAAAGGAACTTGCAACCGAGCTTTATTCAAACGTCAACTGGAAATCGATTGAACGCAAAAAAGGCAGTAAAACCTATCTTACAATGGGCTTTTCGGGCGACGGCAATTACAGCCTTTTGGGTAACTGGGACTGGTATGCAGAGCAGCTTATGATGTACGTTCTCGGCGCCGGCAGCCCCAACGAACAATACAGACTTGACGACAAAACTTATTACGACTTTACGAGAAACGAAGGAAGCTACGGCGAACACAAATTCATTTACAGCTGGTTCGGCAGTATATTTACCTATCAGTTCTCGCACGCCTGGATAGATTTTTCGGGCTATAAAGACAAAAACGGCACCGACTGGCACGAAAATTCGGTTAACGCTTCAAAGGCGGCTTACGAATTCTGCCGCGACAGGTCTCACCTTGAAACGTTCGCAAAGGGCGGTTGGGGCTTAACGGCTTGCGACACCCCCGACGGTTACAGCGGACATCTCGGCGCTCAGCCCCGCGGTTGGTCGGCAGACGGGAATTATTCAAAAATAGAAGCTACGGTTGCCCCGTGCGGTGCGCTCGGCTCGGTGGTGTTTACACCCGAAGAGAGTTTGAAAGCTCTCGAATATTATCAAAGTTTAACGCGTTTACAGGGCAAGTACGGTTTGGTTGACGCATATAACCTTGACCGCAACTGGTACGCAAACGACAGTATCGGCATTGACAAGGGCATAACCCTTTTAATGCTTTCAAATTTCAAAAACAGAGGGGTATGGAGTACCTCTATGAATAATCAATATATCCAAAACGGTTTGAAAAATTTAGGCTTTACAGCCGTTTAAAGAGGTAATGTGTGAACCAGAATTTAATCGAGCGCGAAAGAAAGTTATGCTTTAATTATTTTTACGACAATTTCGACAAATCTCCCTTAACTTACGGTCTTACGCACGATATGTACCCGACCAAGCACAACGACAGCTCGGTTGCGGCAACGGGATTTATGCTTTCCGCAATGGTTGTAGGCTGCGACTTCGGCTATATAACGCGCGGAGAGGGCGAAGAGATTTGCTTTAAAACGCTTAAAACTCACGCAAAGCTTGAGCGTAAAAACGGTTTTTACTATCACTTTTACAATATTTCCGACGGACAGCGCGCGCGCAAGTGCGAACTTTCCATAATAGACACTGCGCTGTTTATCGCAGGCGCACTTACCGCAGGCGCATACTTCGGCGGAAAAACGCTTGAATTGGCGCGCCGCATCTACTTGGAATGCGACTGGGAATATTTTTACAGCAAAGAGAAAAAGTATTTCTATATGGCTGAATTCGAAAATGGTTTCAGCGGTTACTGGGACGTTTATGCAGAGCAGCTTATACTTTACTTTTTGGCGGCAGGCTCTCCCAAAGGCGAAAAAATAGCTGCGGAGGCGTACTCGTCGTTCAAGCGCTTAAAGGGCAGCTGGGGCGGACACGAATTTATTTACAGTTGGTTCGGCAGCATATTTACGCATCAGTTCTCGCACGCGTTTTTGGACTTTAAGGATAAAAAAGACGCTTTCGGCGTCGACTGGTTCGAAAACACGGTGCAGGCAACCAAAGCGAACTTCGCTTTCTGCCGTGACCATTCAAAAGAATACAAGGGCTATGAAAACGGCTGGGGGCTTACTGCGTGCCTCACCAAACAAGGTTATAAAGGACATATCGGCACCGCGCCCAGCGGCAACGGCAATACCGAAAACGTTTCAAACGGAACAATTCCCCCGTGCGGCGCACTCGGTTCTATGCCGTACACGCCGGAACTCAGCATTGCCGCACTTGAATATTTTTATTCCAAACCGAGGCTTATCGGGAAATACGGGCTTGTCGACGCGTATAACGATGACGAAGACTGGTACAGCGAAAGCTATATAGGTATCGATAAAGGCATAACTTTGTTAATGCTGGCTAACTACGAAAAACAAACGGTGTGGCGGAACTTCAATTCGCTGCCCGAAATGCAAAAGGCTTTTGAAACTTTGCAATTCAAAAAGGAGAATTAAAAAATGGCAAGCATATCATTGAAAAACATTTACAAAACCTATCCCGGCGGGGTGACGGCGGTAACTGATTTCAACCTTGAAATTCACGACAAAGAATTCGTAATTTTCGTCGGCCCTTCCGGTTGCGGAAAATCCACCACTTTGCGTATGATAGCGGGTCTTGAAGAAATTTCTTCGGGCGACCTCTATATCGACGACCGCCGCGTCAACAACGTAGAGCCTAAGGATAGGGACATAGCAATGGTTTTCCAGAACTACGCACTGTATCCGTATATGACAGTATTTGAAAATATGGCTTTCGGATTAAGACTGCGCAAAGTCCCCAAAAAGGAAATAGAACAAAAGGTGACGCAAGCCGCAAAAATTCTCGGCATTGAAGATTATCTTAAAAGAAAGCCCAAAAACCTTTCGGGCGGTCAGCGTCAGCGCGTCGCGCTCGGCAGGGCCATAGTCCGCGAACCTAAGGTTTTCCTTTTGGACGAACCTCTTTCCAACCTCGACGCAAAGATGCGTACCCAAATGCGCACGGAAATAATAAAACTCCACAAAGAGTTGCAAACTACTTTCGTATACGTCACCCACGACCAAACCGAAGCTATGACTATGGGTACGCGTATCGTAGTTATGAAAGACGGCTTAATTCAGCAGGTAGACACGCCCGATAATCTCTACGAATTCCCCGTAAACAAATTCGTTGCAGGCTTTATCGGCGCACCTCAGATGAATTTTATAGACGTTATGTTATCTCAGGAAGACGGTGAAGAGTCTTTATATGCCAAGTTCGGCAGAAACAGCCTTTTAATCGATAAGTCAACCCAAAAACGCATAACCGTTGAAGAGGTAAATCAACGCCAGTTCGTTTTGGGCGTGCGCGCAGAGGATGTGTACATCGTCACTGGGTCTGACAAAAAATTCAAGGATTCAACTGTAAAGGCGACCGTAAAAGTAACCGAAAAGCTGGGCAATGAAACGCTTGTTTACTGTGCGGTTGACGGCGCTGCCGGCGACGTAATCGTGCGCGCGGGCGCACGCTGCAACGTTTTAAGCGGCGACGAGGTGTTAATAGGTTTCGATACAAAGCACATTCAGCTTTTCGATTATGACACCGAATTAAACGTTCTTAAAAGATAAAAAAATTAAAAAATTTTTGGAGGAAAAAATATGAAAAAACTTTTGGCGTTTGTGACTGCTTGTACAATGGCTGTACCTGTTATAGTCACGGTAGGCTGCGGAGAAGATGCCCCCGAAAAGCCCACGGGTATCAATCTGTTAGAACACGTAAACTATTGGGAAGTCAACGATGAGGAAGATTCCATTTATCAAATCTCCTCAACGTCATCGGCTCCCCTGCACGTTGAGTACACCAAGACGGGCAGCACCTGGCAGTACTTTAAGTACAATCTCGGCATTTACGAGCCGTCGGATTTGCAAGGTTTAAAGACTCTTGTTCTCGAAGGTGACTTCACTGTAAGCAGTAACGACCCTATGGTAACTCTCAAACTCGAATACAGCGGAGGACTTGCCCCTCAGGAAGTTAAGTTCAGTATGGACAGAGCGGAAAAGCGTTACGAATGGGACGTTTCCGATTTACAGGTGGAAAAGGCACAGCGTTTGTTGGTATTCCTTGAAGGTAACAGAAGTACCGGAACGGGTACGTTTAACGCAACCAAGTTTGAATTTACGGCAGACGACACCAACGCAAAGTATACGGTTGCAAGACCTAAAATCGAAATGAGCGTTAAAACCATTACCGCAGAAGACAGTAAAGTTGACGCGGGCTGGTACGACAACGGTGACGGCGTTTACACCGTAACCAAGCAGGGAACCGAATTCAAGGTAGACTATTCTAAGAAATCCAACGAGTATGCCATAATTAAAGCATTGGTAAAGGGTTCTGCGCTTTCTGCATTCAAAACCGTTAAACTCACCGTTCAGGGTACTGAAGGCACAAGAATCCTCATTAAACCCTATGACAAGGTGGAAAAAACCGTTACGCTTACGGGCGGTGTTGACGAATTCTTTGTAGACGTTTCGGGCGTCAAAGACGTAGACTTTGCTGCCGAACTTCCCGTAATGCTGTTCGTTGAACCCGGTGCAATGGATAAAACAGGTTCGTTCACTATCAAAAGTTGTGAATTTTCAACCGAAGCTATCCCTGCTCCTCCCAAGAAAGTAAACGAAATTACCGCAGAAAATACCGCTGTTTCAGGATGGTATTCTTCTACGGAAGGCAACTATGAACTTTCGCAAAATAACGACGGAAGCCTTAAAGTTACTAAAGTACAGGCCGAACAGCTCAGCGGTTTGGCAGTAGACGTAAAGGGCGAAGCTCTTAAAGACATGAAAGTGTTTAAGGTTGTCCTGAACGGCGACTTCAAAGCTGTAAAAGTAGAGCAAATAGGTTCTGATTTACTCAGCGCAGTTGAACTTAAAAACAAATCAGGCGACGTGGAAATCGTCTGCAAGGTTAAATCCGACCTTTCGGCTGTTGACTTCACGAAAGTATTCACCATTAAAATTTTCTTCAACTGGGACGAACCCGAAAACGGCAAGGGACAGTCGTACACGATTAAATCGGCAGCTTTCTCTGACGTAGACCAGGAGATTAACGAAATCACCGCAACCGACAAAACCGCAAACGCAGGTTGGTATGACGTTGCTGAAAAACCCACTCATCAAATTACCAAAGAGGGCAGCAGCTACATTGTGGAATACGACCAGAAAGCCGGTGAAGAATGGGCAAATATTCAGGCTTTCGTGACCGGCGCCGCACTCAAAGATATGAAGACGGTTAAAATAACCGTTCAAGGCGCAAAGGGAACGCAGATTATGTTAAAGCCCTTCAATGACGGCAGTTTAGAAAAGACGTTTACGCTTACGGGCGGAGTTGATACTTTCACTGTTGACATTTCAAAATTCACGGGCGCAGAGGGCAAAGATTTTTCGGGTAAACTTTCCGTTATACTGTTTATTGCACCCAACGCGCTTGCAACGGGTACGCTTACGATTTCCAACCTCGAATTCTCAACCGAAGCAGCAAATTAATATTACGATTTAAAAGAGCGGCTTTCAAGCCGCTCTTTTATATTGAAAACGGTATTACGTTTGACTTTTAAAATGCCGTTTGTTATAATGCAAAAGAGGTTTAAAATGACTTTTTCAAATTGGTTAAAATATTTTTTCGGCAGTTTCTTTCTGCACCGTTACGCAAGCGAGAGTGAAGAGCGCGGCTTCGGCGGCGTTATGCTGGGTATAGCCCTTGCAATGGCTATGATTTTTGCGGGCCTTTTCGGGGGCAGCGTTGCGTCGTTCCCTTCGTATTATCATAGGTCGGCAGAGTACACGCAGTTTTTATACAACGCGTTTGCAGAGGGAGAGGACAGGCTCAGCGTAACGGTAAAGGACGGTACTGCCACGGCGGCAAAGTTCGGCGAAGCGCAAGGTCCGCTTTTGATAAACACCTTTGAAAATGAAACCGACAGACAAAAATATTCGGTAAACGGTTATCAGCTTATTGTTGACACCCGTCCTGCAAAAACCACCTATAACGATTTCAAGGTTGAGTACAAAAAGGGCGATATTACCCTTGACCATAACGGCTATTTAAGCCTTACCGCAGAGCAGAAAAGAGAATATACCATAATAATGGAATTCACTGCCGACTCTGTCGAGTTCACTCCCGAAAAAGTAGCAGGTTACGTTTCCTGGCTTCTTGAACAGAATAATGCAGAGGCTAAAAAGGAGTGCGAAGCGCTTTTGGATAACGGCGTCGCGCCCGAAAGCAACTATAATTCCGTTTACGAGCTGTATTTCAAATATTGCTATCCGGAGCTTGCCCGTGCCGAAAGCTACGGCAAAGCGCCCACGATGCGCACTTACTATCTAAACACCTATATGCAGACGGATTCCGACGGCAATCTCAAATGCGATAAATATTTAATAATTTTGTCGGACATTGCTTTCACCTATTTTCGCAGCGACGACGGCTATCTTCGCGGAATAAGCAGTTTTTTAAGCTCGCTCGGCGACGTTCAGCTTGCTCAGTCGCAAACGCCCGAACAGGCAAAGGCGGAAGTGGACGGTTTCTTCATTTCGTTCAATAAAGCTTCTGCAAGCATGCTTTCGATAAACTATCTTATCAACCTTTTAATGATTTTGCTCTACTCGACTATCGCGTGGATGCTTATCGCAATAATCGGAAGCGGCGTCGGCAGAATGACGCAATGCCCGCAACTCAAAGGCTTTGTTCTTAACTTAAAATCTTCCGGCGCGTTCTTCCTGATAAGCGGCTTAATCGCATTCGCGTTCGATTTCGGTATGTCTTTCGTCCTCACAGGCGCACAGGTATATTATTACGGTTTGTTTTTCTTTGTCGGCGTGCTCGGTTTGCGCTCGCTCTTGCATATGGCAATCTGCGTATACCGTTTTAAAAAAGAGGGCAAGTCCGCCGGAAAAGAGGACGTTGAATAACTGTATTTTCAAAAATAATTGAGCCCTGCCCACGCTTTCGGCAAAGAGTTATTGCGGTGCATTTTTACTACACGTTGAAAAAACCGACCGACTTGTAAAAGAAGTTAACGCGTCGAGTTTGCCGGTCGTCGCTTTTGACGAAAATTACGACGCTCCGATGTCGGCGTTCGTCGGTTGTGACGGGGCGTACGGCATCGCGCTTGCAGTCAAACATCTTTGCGAATACAATCATAAGCGCATTGCTTTTTTCGGCGGAAGTCCGGGCGCGTTGGTTTCAGTTGAACGCAAGCGCAGTTTTATAACCGCTATGCGCGACGAGGGGCGTGAGGTTCTGCCTGAATTGATTGCAGAGAGTAATTTTTCGCAAAACTTCGCTCCGTCGATAATTCCCGATTTTGTCGCCTGCGGCGCAACGGCAATAGTCTGCGCTTCGGACTTGCTTGCAAGTTATGCTGTGGCGGAGCTTGAGCGGCTCGGGTTGCGCATTCCGCGGGATATTTCAGTGGTGGGGTTCGACAATGTTCCGCTGTCGGAAGAAATTGACCCTCCGTTGACTACGGTAGACCAAAACCTTGTTGAGATAGGCAAAAGCACATTCTTTCTTTTTGAAAGGCTTTTGGAGGGCGTTTCAATAAGTAAAATGCAGTTCAAACCCAAATTGATAGTGCGCGGTTCAACCGCACCTGTAAAGTAGTATACCGCACCTGTAAAGTAGTATATAAAAGAGCGGACGTGTTTCCGCTCCTTTTTTATATCAGTTTGCTATAAGAAATATTTTATTGTCAAGATTATTAAAATCATTTGACGGAAAGCTGTTTTTTATATATAATATAGTCTGCAATGAGGCGTAGCGCAGTTGGTAGCGCGTATGGTTCGGGACCATAAGGTCGTGGGTTCAAATCCCGTCGCCTCAACCATAAAAAAGGAAGTACACAAATGTACTTCCTTTTTAATTTATCGGATGGGGACTACGGTATTTGAGGGGAGGCAAGCAAACGAAGTTTGCGCAGTTCGACGGGTTCTACCGTCGAATAAACAGTCCGGTGGACTGTTTACCGTGCGCGCCGCCCAAGGCGCAAATCCCGTCGCCTCAACCATCTTTGTAGGATAAAAATGCCGTCCTACTAAATAGCACCCAAAACCTTATGGTTTTGGGTGCTATTATACTATATATTGTGGTTTTGCTTCATTAATGTGATTTTTAGTTTTTACTGCTGTCTTTTGCGTATTCTTAAATGAAAATAGGATTTGAACTAACGATAAATTTCAAATAGCATCTCAGGCTACTATTAAACAAAGCAAGGAGAACAAAAAATAAGCCTTTTTGGACTTCTCCATTAGCTTTGAAGAATCCAAGCAGTATCGTCGCAAATTTCTAAACGTTTTAACACGAGAATCTCAATGGGAAGAAATTATTGTGGATGTGTATTTATGAATCAAAAGAGCTGTTACTTTTGGTAACGGCTCTTTATTTGTAAAATGTATCTCCTCAACTCTAAGCGAGATAACAAAAAAGGAATTTTTTTGACTTCACTTACGTTTCGCGCAGAATGACACAGAGTATTAACATTTAATAGTAAACAAGCAGTCGGGGGCAAAACGCTCTCGGCTGTTTGTGTCATTATCATACCACTAACTATCTTTAA
>CAJTQE010000042.1:9282-15389 GCA_910578655.1 uncultured Christensenella sp. | reverse complement strand
TAGAAGGCCGTTGCTCTATCCTACTGAGCTACAGGCGCGTGACATTGCCTTTGCTTTAAGTGTTGGAGCGGGTGATGGGAATCGGACCCACGCAACCAGCTTGGAAGGCTAGTGTTCTACCATTGAACTACACCCGCATACACGCAAGATATGCAAAACTCAATGCTAAAAAATTATATCAAATCAAGTTTATGCTGTCAACTCATTTTTTAACCATATAACAGAAATTTACAATTATTTTAAAAATAGCTTGCGGAAGAAATCTCCGCAAGCTGTTTATTCGTCTTTGTCTTTATCTTTCTTTTTGCTTTTGCGCTTGCCCTTTGCGCTGACGTGCGAGATATATCCTACCGCGGCAAGTACCAAAAGTATCACTGCAAAAATTATGAGTATGGTTTTTGTGTCGTTTCCGTCGCTGTACTCGGGGTCGGTAATTTCGCTGGGGTCTTTGTCGTCGTCGATTATCTTTTCGGATAAAAACCCTTCGGCAACGAAACCTTTTAAAGTTGCTTCACCCGACTTATATTCCACCTCGTAGAATACGGTATCCAAAACTCCCGAATATTCTATCCGTCCCAAAACTTTGACCGTCTGACCTATCGCGTTTGAGGCGGCAACCGTTCCGACGACGATGTAGGGGGAGGCATATATATTATTGCTGAGCATCTGGGCGTTTTCAAAAGGTCGTTCCGCAGAGTATTCGAGGTCGATTTCCTCTGTTTTTGATTTTAAAAGAATATAACTTGCGTCGCCTATTGCAACTATTGCGCTGTTGCCCGAATAGCAGAGGAGCAACGCGACAGCTTGATTTTCGGATTTGACCGTCTTAATAGGCACGAAGTGCTGGCCGTCGAGCCTGGATAAGTCTATCATAAACGCTCCGTCTTCGATTTGCACAAATTGAACGGGAGAATAAGTTTTTAATGCCGCCGTGGCTTGTCCTATCGTTATTTTTTCGGTCACTGCGTAATCGGCGTATTCTAAAACGACCTTTTCGCATTGCGTGCCGGAGATACGGTACAGCTCGTTTTCGGAAGAGGCGAATATCGTTTCGCCGTAACGTTTTAAGTTTCCGAAGTTGCCTTCGTAAGTTGCCGTTTCCGTTTTGTCGAAAATATTCAGGCTTCCGTCAGATTCTTTGACGAAGTAGTAAAAACCGTTGTAAAGTAATTCGTTTTCCTTTTGGGTGAAAGTGTATTCACATTCAGCCTGCTCGGTAAGAGTGTAAGTCTTTCCGTCCGAACAGCCGCAGTAAATTACACTGTCTTTAATATCCAAATCGGTAACGTCGTTTTCAAAAGCGTATTCCGAATAATTGCCGTCGGAAAAAACTTTTACAGTCTTTCCGTCGGCAAACGCATAAAGTTCGTCCCCGACCGCGTAATCGGTCAAAGACGAAAGGGTGAGCGGTTTTATAAACTTGTCATCCTCCGGATATATCGTCCCTCCGTCAGCCGCGTATGCAACGGTGCTTCCAACCGTAAAAAAAGCGGCAAGCAGAGCCGATATAGCTGCTGCAAACTTTTTCACAATTTAAATTATACCACACAGTTTTTTTATTGTAAAGATAAATGAGCCAAACAAATTACGGAAAAATTTATTAAAATTGTCAAATTTATTTTTTAATTTGTACGTTTTTTGTCATATTTGACGGTTATAATATGAACATAATACAAACAAATGTTTGCATATTTGAATAATTTCGGAGCACACAAATGAAAACGAAGAGGATTTTGCGCTTTTATTTCACGGCGGAAAGCTTAGAGAGGGCGTTTCAAAACTTAATTGAAATAAACGCGTATAATTGCGGAAGCGACGCGTTTGCGTCGGCAGAAAAGATTTGTTCGGTTATCGGCGATAAAATGCAGCTTGAACGGCTGTGGGCTTATCTTGACGGCGTTATAAAAGAGATGACCGAAAAAGACCGTTGCGCGCTTTTAAAATATTCGTCGCGTTTCGGGGTTGCCGAGAGCGACAGGAAAGAGTGCAACCGTGCCGTAATAAAGTTCACGCGCAGGGCGTGGCGTATAGGCGCTTTTGCGGAAGATTTGGCGGTACTGAAAAAGTATTACAGTCTTTTAAGGTTTGAAGTACCGCTTTCTGCCGGTTAAGTACAGCACGACCAAAACGCCTGCCGCAAGGGCAACCAAAACGATTACGGTGATGAGCTTTGTATTCGGACCCGCGCTGTCGGACGGGGTTTCTTCGGGCGGCTCCTGAGGAATTTCATTGAGAGGGTAATCGTCGTTCGCGCCGTAAATATATCCGAATTCGCCGTTATAAAGAACGTACGAATACGCTGTCGCGCCCGAATAATAAGTTCCGTAAAACGCTACGGTCACGTTAATTTCTCCCAAAACGGGCAGGGAGCCCGACGGTGCGTCGGGGCGGAACGTTACCGTTACCGGCATATTCAGGTATAAATTTTCGGGCGGAGTTTCGATAGGGACCAAATTGTCTTTAAGACAGTAGCCGTAAAGTGTTTTATACAGCGCGCCGTCCTCGGCATATTTGACGTAGTACCATTCGCCGTCCGTCGAAATAATTTCAACGCAATAAGTATACGGTATTGTAAACAGGGCGTAGTTCAAATCTTTCCGCTCGCAAAAATATACGTCGCGCGAGTCGGCGCGCGCATACCTCGCCGCAGCTGCGTCCGCCGGCCGGGAGGGAAACGCTGCCGTAAATATTAACGCCGTCAAAATACAGCTTACTATAAATTTAAAAGTTTTCATACTACGACATTATAAACCGCAGTCAATTAAAAAATAAATATTATTTTGTCATAAAAGGTCTTATGCAGAAAGAATTGATAATACAGCGTCTTGCGCTCATCGAAAAAGAATTGAAAAAGCGACGGGAGAGCGAGAGGGCGATAAACGAATACAACAAAACGAAGAGGCATAAAAAACAGCTTGCGTTTCACAAATGCAAAAAGCGCAACCGCTGGGTTTTCGGCGGAAACCGTTCGGGTAAAACGGAATGCGGCGCGGTGGAATGTCTTTGGATACTCCGGGGCATTCACCCGTACCGAAAAAACAGACGCGATGCGTTCGGCTGGGCGGTGTCGCTTTCAACGCAGGTTCAGCGCGACGTGGCACAGTCGAAAATTTTGAAGTATCTGCCGAAAAGCTGGATTTCCGAGATAATTATGCTGACGGGCAGACGGGACAGCCCTTCGGGCGGTGTTATTGACCAAATCAAGATAAAAAACGTTTTCGGCGGAATTTCCACGCTCGGCTTTAAAAGCTGTGACCAGGGCAGAGAAAAATTTCAGGGTTCTTCGCTTGACTTTGTGTGGTTTGACGAGGAGCCGCCGCGCGACGTGTACGAGGAGTGTCTTATGCGCGTTATGGACAGGCGCGGAGATATTTTCGGAACGATGACGCCGCTTAAAGGCAAGACCTTTATTTACAATGAAATATATTTGAACAGAAAAAAGAACCCCGAAATCTGGCACGAATTTATGACGTGGGAGGACAACCCGTATCTGTCAAAAAAGGAAGCCAAACTGCTTGAAAGTTCGCTTGATAACAACGTTCTGGACGCGCGTAAATACGGAAGATTTTCCGACGGCGACGGGCTTGTCTATCCGGAGTTCGACGAGAGCGTTCACGTCATAAAGCCATTTAAAATTCCGCCTGAGTGGCAGGACAAAATTTCTATCGACCCGGGACTTAACAATCCGCTTTCCGCACACTGGTACTGCGTTGACTGGGACGGGAATATCTACGTTGTCGCGGAACATTTTGCGGCAGGCAAGGACGTCGATTTCCACGCTTCCGCCATTAAGGAAATAAGCGGGAAACTGGGTTGGAAAACCGACGCGCACGGGCGGATTAAGGCGCTCATCGACAGTGCGGCGAATCAGCGCACGCTTGCGGCGCAAAAGAGCGTGACGGAGCTTTTTTACGAAAGAGGGATACTTGCCGACCCCAACGTAAACAAGGATATTTTTTCGGGAATAGCAAGGGTAAAGAGCTATCTTTGCAGGGGGAACGGCGTTGGCGACATATTCATTTTTTCGAACTGCGTAAATATGATTGAGGAGTTTCGCGGTTACGTTTGGGGCGGAGGCGATACGCCGGTAAAGCGTGACGACCACTGTATGGACGAGCTGAGATATTACATAATGTCGCGTCCGGAACCTGCTAAAAAAGAGGAGAACATTTCGCTTATCGCGGCGGACAAGCTGAGGAGGATACGCAGTAAAAAAAGGAGGATTATTTAAGTGATGGAGGACGAAGTTCTGGGCGCACTTAAAAAGTGTGCCGTCGGGCTTGAAGCAAGCGAAACCGTTGAAGAATTCGGCGTTGAGGACGGACAGTTGAAACTGGTTAAAAGAAAGGTGACAAGGCGCGATATTCCGCCCGATATAAAGGCCGTTAAACTGCTTATAGACGGCGGAGGCGTTGACGGGCTTTCGGTTGAAGAGCTGGAAGAAGAAAGAAAAAAACTTTTAATTTTATTGAATAAGGAGGAAGAAAAATGACTTTATCAAACACCGGTAAAACATACGCGGAGTTGCTTGCCGAGGAGGTGACGGACGACTTTTTAAAACGTCAGGAAGAGCGCAGGCTTACCGAGCGCGGCTGGCAGCTTAACATCAATTTCGTAAACGGCAAACAGTATTGCGACATCAACCGTTCGGGCGAAATTTTCGAAGAGGAAAAAAACTACTACTGGCAGGCGCGCAGGGTATTCAACCACATAGCGTCTATGGTCGATTTGCGCTGTTCCAAACTCGGCAGAATACGCCCTGCGCTCATCGTAGAAGCAGCCGGCGCAAACGAGGCGGACAGGCGTTCGGCATTTCTTGCGTCGGCAATACTTTCGGCGCGTGCCGAAGATATCGACCGTGCCGTTTGCGACGGAACCGTTTGGTCGGAAATATGCGGCACCGCTTTTTACAAGGTGACGTGGGACGGCAGCGCCGGCGGTGCGGTTGCATCTCTCGACGGCGGAAGGAAACTGAGCGAGGGCGACGTGAAAATTTCGGCTTTATCGCCGTTTGAAATCTATCCTTATTCTCTTTCGATTGAAAGTTTGGACGAACAGCCGAGCATAATTCACGCAAAGGCGGTTTCCGTTCAGGATATTTTTTCGGCGTACGGCGTAAAGTTAGAGGGCAGGGACCTGGACGAAATTTTGAATTCGGGCAAAGATATGCAGGGGGCGGAGGGCGCGTATGAGCTTGTTATAGAGCGTTACGAACGCCCCACGGACGAAAGAAAACAGGGCAGGCTTACGATAGTTGCCGGCGGTACGCTTCTCTACGACGGGGATTTGCCGTACGTAAACGGCGACAACGGCGTAAGGGGGTATCCGTTTATAAAACAGATTGCTCTGCCTTGCGTCGGTAAGTTTTTCGGTGTGAGCGTGGTTGACAGACTTATTCCGTTGCAGCGTGCATATAACGCGGTCAAGAACAGAAAACACGAGTTTTTAAACAGAATTTCTATGGGTACGGTTGCGGTGGAGGACGGTTCGGTGGATACCGAAGAACTTGCCGAAGACGGGCTTACACCCGGCAAAATCATTGTATACAGACAGGGCGGACGTCCGCCCGAAATGCTGACTCTCGGTTCGGTTCCGTCCGAATTTTCAAACGAAGAGGAAAGCCTTATAAAAGAGTTTACGAGGGTGTCGGGCACGGGGGATATTTCAGAAAACGCGGACAGTTTTGCCGGTATAACTTCGGCTGCCGGCTTGCAGCTTGTTATGGAGCAGGACGAAGAGCGAATGGAGTTTTCCTGCCAGCAGGTTAAGCGCGCGCTGAAGTGCGTCGGGCGTCAGATTCTGCGCCTTTACAGGCAGTTTTCTTCCGACGTGCGTTTGGTGAAATTCGTCAACCCGGACGACGGATTAAGCCTCTGCTATTTCAAGGGCAGCGACATTTCTTCCGACGACGTTTGTCTTGCCGCCGACAGTGAAAACAACCTTTCGCCGGCACAAAAAAGAACGTTTATTTACGACGTTCTGGACAGGGGGCTTTTATGCGGAAGCGACGGGAAACTTCCCGTTTCCGCAAAGAATAAAGTGCTGGAACTTCTGGGTTTCAAAGCTCTTGTCGGCGAGCGCGATTTAGGCGAATTGAACCGTTCGCG
>CAJTQE010000042.1:5263-9267 GCA_910578655.1 uncultured Christensenella sp. | reverse complement strand
AAATATAAAAATGCGTACGGGGGACGTTGAAGTCAAAAGCTATGACGATCACGAAACGCACATTACGGAGCATATCGCTTTTCTTCTTTCGGAAGAGGTTTCAAAAGAGGTTGAGCGGCGCATATGCGCACATATAGATATACACAAATCATTAAAGGAGGACACTGATAATGGATAATCTTACGACCGAAAAAGCGACGGCAGACACTGCGGAGGCAGAGAGAAGAGAAGCTGCGCCCGCGCTTGGAAAATTCAAGGACGTACAGACCCTTATGAAGGCATATTCCGACCTGGAAGCCGAATTCACCCGACGCTGTCAACGGCTGAAAGAGTTGGAGGGGAACAAGGCCGACGGCGCGCCCGACGGGGTGCAAAGTCCGCCCTCCCGAAGTGACGACGAGCGGATAGCCGAAGCACTTTCCGACGATAAAGTGCGCGACGCGGTTATAGGCGACTATTTAAAAGGTTTGACCGAAAAAACCGTTCCGCTTGCAGGCGGCGGAGGCGGAGTTTCCGCACCGCGCGCAACGCCTAAATCCGTAAAGGAAGCGGGCAATTTGGCAAAGCGTTTTTTAAACGGCTGAGCCTGATAAAATTCAAGTATAAGGAGAAAAAATTTGATTACTATTCAGAACGCCGACGCGGCGTTAAAGGACTATTATTTAGACGCGATTTCATCGCAGTTGAACGACAACGTTTCACCTTTCTTTTCTGCAATTGAAAAGAATACGGACAACGTATACGGTAAGGACGTAAAGCTTGCCGTAGTGCGCGGATATACCGGCAGCGTAGTGGCCGGCGCGGAGGATGCGGATTTGCCCGACCCCTATAAAAACAGGTATGCGAATATCACTGCGCCGCTTAAAAATATTTACGGCACTATTGAAATAAGCGACAAGGCAATGCGTGCCTCGCGCGAAAGTTCGGGCGCGTTCGTCAACCTTATAAACGCCGAAATGGAAGGGCTTGTTGCAAGCGCAAAGCACAACTTCCGCCGTATGCTTTTCGGCGACGGTACGGGTAAAGTTTGTGCTGTTAAAACCAAAGTATCTGACACCGAGTATACCGTAGACACGGTTAAAGACTATTATGTCGGAATGCAGGTTGACGTGTATACGGTTTTGGGGAAAATAGGAACGGGCTGCAACGGAATTTATATTACTGCGATAGATAAGGCGGCGAAAAGCGTTACGTTCAGCACGGAGATTACCGAACTCATTACGGGCGGAGCCGTATATATTCACGGGTCTAAGGACAGTGAACTGACCGGTCTTGGCGCGATTTTCGACAGCGAGCAGTTATATGGCTTTACTAAGGAAACCGACCCGTATTTTGCACCTTATATCGCCGACGGCGAAGGCAGGCTTACGGAAACGCTGCTCAGCGACGTTCTCGACCATATGGAAGAGCATTTCAACAGCAGAATAAACGTCATTCTCTGTTCTTATAAAACCCGTAAAAAAATAGCGTCTCTTGCGGACGCCAACAGAAGGGTGGTCAACACTATAGACGTCCGCACGGGTTACGGCGCCGTATCGGTCAACGACGTTCCCGTTTACGCGGATAAATATTGTCCCGACGACAGAATTATTTTTATAAACAGCGACGACTTCGCGCTTTATCAGCTCTGCGACTGGGAATGGCTCGAAGACGAGGACGGCAAAATTTTAAAGCAGATACCCGGCAAAGCCGCTTACTCTGCAACTTTGGTAAAGTATGCCGAACTTGTCTGCCGTAAACCCTGCGGTCAGGCAATGCTTATAAACTTTACGGACGAGGTGACGGAATAAAGGAGGAGTATGAAAGTTAAAGACGTAATTGCTTCCGCATTAAAATTATTGGGGCGCGCCGACCTTGTGCCGTCGCTGCCCGACGCCTCATACGACGAGGAGGGGCGGGAGCTTATCGAAACGCTTTTATACTGTTTTAACGCCGTCGAGGACGAGCTTGCAAGAAAATATATTCCGCTTGTCACGCGTGAAAGATTGATTTCCCCGAATAACCGATATTACTACAACCTGTTTAACCATAACCCTATAAAGATAAAGCGCGTAACTGCGGACGGAAAGTCCGTCAAGTTCGAAGTGTTCACTAAGTTTATTGCGGTACAGGAGAAGGATATCGAGGTCGATTACGAATACGCGCCGGAGCGCAAAAACCTTGACGGCAATTCCGACTACGGCGACGATGCCGGGGAATATTTGCTGGCTCTCGGTATGGCTTCGGAATATTGCGTGATTAACGGCGAGGCGGAAATGGCTGATAAATGGGAAGAGAAGTATCGTGCGCGGCTTGACGCAATTCAGCGCACGCTGCCCGTTTGCGGCAGTATTCCGCCGAGGAGCTGGATATGAGTTTTAAAAAAACCGTAAACGCGCTTGAAAACACGCGTAGCGCGACCAACTGTTTTTCCGATACCGATTTTGCAGCCCCTGCGTTCAGGTGCGTACAGGCCGGGATATGTCCCGACGGCGTTAAGTTTATTTTTTATTCGGACGCCAACAAAAAATTATTCGCCTGCACGGAAAATAAGATATATTACTACGACGGCAGTGAGTTTATATTTAAGTATCCCGTGAAAACGGGGACGCCGTTCGCATTCGAGGACGTTGCCGACGGTATGCCGCGCACCGTAATAATTTCCGGTTCAACGGAAGTCAGTTTTTCGTTTACGACGTTCAGAACGGATACGCTGCCGTTTACGTTGAATTGCGGTGTTTCGCATTGCGGCAGACTGTTCGGAGCATTCGGGTATTATATCAGATGGACGGGTAAGGACGGACATAGCGACTGGACCGAAGGCATAGATAAAAGCGGTTATCTCGCGCTTGACCCTTCAAGGGGGCGTGTTCTGGATTTGGCTGTGTTTTCGGGCAGGCTCGTTGCCGTGCGCGAATACGGATTAACCGTGCTTTCAATGTACGGCTCGCCGGAAAATTTTTCGGTTGATATTACCGACACAGACTGCGACAGGGTGTTTAAAAATACGGCGCGTACCGTCGGAGGGAAGCTGATGTTCTGCACTGAATCGGGTGCGAAATGCTTTGACGGTAACGGGATAAAAGCCGTTACAACCCGAAACGAAATTGTTTCTCCGACTTGCGCGGTTGAGTACGGCGGCAAATATTTCGTTGCCTGCAACGGCGGAATAGTGTGCGTCGACGGCGAAAGGGACTGCTTTATTCAGACCGAAGCCGACGCAATGTGCGCCGCCGGCGGAGTTTACTTCTGTTCCGGAGGAAAGATATACAAACTTGAAGAGGGCGGTGAGTTTCACATTGAAAGCGGACGGCTGGATTTCGGGACGGTCAGGTCAAAGACGGTAACGAAAATCGAGGTTTTCGGCAAAGCCGATATCAGTATAAGTAACGGTACGTTTACGCGGATTTTTCCGAACGCCGCCGGCGTTATACGGCCTAAAATGCGCGGAATAAATTTTATCGTTGAGGCTGACGGCGACAGCCGCGTAGACCGCATTGACGTTACTGCGGAGGTGACTGATGCGGTTTGATATAATCGACGTAACCGAAGAACAACTTAAAGAATTCACTTCCGTGCAGCTTAAAATGCTGCGCACAGCACAGCAGAAAAAGGACGACCTTGTCTACAAAGCCGACAAGGAAATGCAGATGTTTACGAATATAGTCCTTACGGCAGGAATGAAAAATTCAACCCTTTTGCGCGATAAGCGGACTCAGCTTGACGGGGAAGTGGCATATCAGTGTGCGATAATCAAGGATAACCTCATATATAACTTGACCCTGAACGAACCGCCCGACGGCGGAGGTGACGGAGGGGGAGATGAAAGCGCGGGGTATATCGTAGACTATTCGCTGTCGTATAACGAGAGGTATGTAATAGTGCGCGACTACTACCTTTCCATACGCGACCCCGACGAGCGAATGGCTCTTTACGCGGCTGACGACGTAGCGAAAAAATATCTTTCAAGTTATTACGCAACCCTCTACAACGTGCTTGCAACTTACAGTAAATAAAAGCGTGGC
>CAJTQE010000042.1:0-5226 GCA_910578655.1 uncultured Christensenella sp. | reverse complement strand
CGCCTTTTTTCACTTTACAAAACACCGCGTTATTGTTATAATTTTTATATGAGGACGGTTGACGATTGGCAGGATTATAAAATATTAGCAACTTCCGACGGTATGAAACTTGAACGTTGGGGCGACGTGGTTTTGCTGCGTCCCGATCCGCAAGTTATTTGGAGCGGCGGCGACCTTTTCAGTAGAAAAGGCATTCACGCCGTCTATAAACGCAGCAGTAAAGGCGGAGGCGGCTGGGAAGTTATCTCCCGGTTTCCGTCCGAGTGGCAGGTCAAATACCGCGATTTGCAATTCAAAATCAAGCCGATGGGCTTTAAGCATACGGGGCTGTTCCCCGAACAAGCCGTAAACTGGAACGCAATGCGCTCGCTTATAGAAAAAGAAAAACGTGAAATAAAGGTTCTGAACCTGTTTGCGTACACGGGCGGAGCTTCGGTTGCCTGCGCAAAGTCCGGCGCGCTTGTCACTCACGTTGACGCTGCCCGCGGTATGGTTGAACGCGCAGGTGAAAACGCACGCCTTTCCGGCATAGAAAGCGGAATACGCTACATAGTAGACGACTGTATGAAATTCGTTGCGCGCGAAATCCGCAGGGGAAACCGCTACGACGCTGTAATTATGGACCCGCCGAGTTACGGAAGAGGTCCAAACGGAGAAACCTGGAAAATAGAAGAAAACCTGTTTTCTTTCGTCGGCGACTGCGTTAAACTTTTAAGCGAAAAGCCGCTTTTCTTTTTAATTAACAGCTACACTACGGGGCTGCAACCGGAAGTCCTGAAAAATATTTTAACTCTGACTTTAAAAGGCTTTAACGGCACCGTTGAGGCGTATGAGGTGGGTATTCCGACGGATGAGGGGATAAATCTGCCCTGCGGCGCAAGCGGATTTTTTAAAGCGCATACAACTTAGATAATTAAACAGGTAATTATGAAAGACGAAGAACTTATAATTCTGCACGAAGATAATCATATCATAGTGGTTTTGAAACCGCAAAACGAGCCTTGCTGTCCCGACGAAAGCGGCGACGACAATCTGCTTGATTGCGTTAAAAGGTATCTTAAAACCGCTTACAATAAGCCCGGCAACGCATATGCGGGGCTGATTCACCGACTTGACCGGCCGACGGGCGGAGTTATGGTGTTTGCAAAAACTTCAAAGGCGGCTTCGCGGCTTTCCGAGGCTATGCGCAGCGGCGGCTTTGAAAAACGCTACTTCGCGGTCTTGTGCGGAACACCCAACCGCAAAAAAGCAATTCTGGAAAATTATCTCAGGAAGAATGCCGTTAACAATACCGTTTACGTCTGCACGCAGACGGAGAGCGGAGCTAAGTATGCCGCGCTCGACTATGAAATAAAGGAAGAGGCGGACGGGCTTTCGCTTGCGGAGATTAATTTGCACACGGGCAGAACCCATCAGATACGCGTTCAGTTTGCTGCCGTTAATACTCCCGTCTACGGCGATATGCGTTACGGCGGCGAAAAGGCGGTCAAGGGCAAACTTGCGCTTTGGGCGTATTCCTTGCGCTTTACTCACCCCGTTACGGGAGAAGCTATGCGTTTTATCGTTGTCCCCCCCGACGACGGAATCTGGAAGAGTTTTGACTTAAATAAGCTAATTTAAAGCTGAAATTTTCATTTGTTTATATTTTTGGTTTGACAACGGCTTATTATTATTGTAGAATAAATAAGATATTTTGGAAAATTATCGGAGTTTATATATGAAGACTAAATTCAAATTTACAGTGATTGCGCTCGCGCTTGTGCTTGTAATGGCGGTCTGTGCGTTTTTCGCAATTAATTTTAAGCCTGCCAATGCAGCAGGTACGGTAACGGTAAGCGGTTCAAACGTATTTAACGCTTCGGAAGACGCAAGTATTCTGGTTGATAAGCAGCCCGACGGCGAAAATGACAAGTTCTACACTATGTTGACTATCGGTAACGGAGAATCCAACGTGTCGTACAGAAAAAACCTTGCTTACAACTGGTTTGAAGAAGTTACCGAAGGTGAGGGCGAAAGTCAGATCAAAAAGGTCGTTAACGGTCTTTTTAATATGGAAATAGGCTTCAAAAACACGAATTTTTCTAAATTTATAATCGCGTTCGAATCTCAGCAGTTTTCTAAAACCGAAGAGGGCAAGACGGTCAATTATATTATCTTCTTCCCTGCCGGCGACGACGGCGTAAGGGTTCTTATTACCGACGACAAGGACGCAACCGCGCCTGTCGACCAAACCGTACTCGGCTGCGACCATATAAATATCGCCTTTCAGGGCAAAAGCGACGACGGCTACACCGTAAAGGTAAGTAACGGTGACGAGCGTCCCGTTTTCGGCTTTATGAAAAACGTCGGCGGAAACTACGCCAAATATTCTTCTTCATCGAAAACTCCCGTATATCCCCTGATTTTCAGCGCGCAGTTCGAAGAGCGGGAGGACGCGGAGGCAGACGTTGCAAGAATGGTTCTGTACTCGCTCAACAATCAGGTGTTCGAGGTAAAGAACCCTCAGCCCCTTGCAAATTCCGAGTACTATCATATGGGAAGCATCACGGATAACGTCCCTGCCGTACTTTGCTTAAACGGCGCAATTTCCCACCTTGAAATAGGCGGACAGGTTAAATTCGATTATCAGCTTATCGACGTCCTCCGTTCGGCGCCTTCAAGCACGCTTTACTATTACGCCCTTAAATATGAAGATTATGTCAAAGACGACGTAAACTTCGACGACGCGTCAAGCAAATTATTCGCGGAAGTCGACAACGACATTCTTCTTGACAGCGACAGAGATTTCTATCTTCCCTCGGACGAGGAATGCGCAGGTTTCGGCGGAGCAGATAATTTTAAGGTTGATATGGCCGTAAAGGCTTACGCAAAGGTCAAGGATACCTCCAACAACGGCGAAGAGAGCATAGTTTTCTTTGACTGGTATCTTAAAGCCGAACACAAACTGAAAATAAAGGGCCACGACTTCATCGCCGTCGGCGATGATCTTACGGGCGTTACTTATAAATATGATGGCAATAGCGACGTTCAGGGTTCCACCTGGGAAGATCTCAAAGCCGATTACCAGATAAGAGTAGACGAAGCGGCGCGCAACCTTTCGGCGGGTTCGTCAAGCTATTTCTATCTTCCTTCGGCGGAAAGTCTTTCTGTTGACAATTCAACGCCCTATGCCAATATGAAAATCAGCATTTACTATTACAGTGACAGCCAGCAGTCAAGCACTTCGCTTGCTACCAACAATCTATCTATAAACGTTACCAAACCGGGAAGTTACAGGTTTACGCTTTATGCAACCGACGCCGAAGGCAACGATATGTACTACATCGACAAGGATACTAAAAAACCTGTCAAATTCACGTCGGGCGATATCTGGAAAATGTACAGCGATGATGAAAAGCACGACTATTTGCCTTGGTTCACTTTCAACGTGGACTACAAGGGCGCACAGTTCAAAGAAAAGCCCGAAAAACAGAGTACGGCTTACGTCGGTACGGCATACACGTCCGCGTCGTTTGAAATCAACGGCGTTGCCGACACTTACAAGGTGGAGTACAGACTGTTCCTTTTCGACAGAGCCGGTTACTATAACGCAACGCAGATAACTTTCAGTTATGAAGAGTTTATCGTGAAAATGGACAAACTTTTCTCAAACGGAGAAACGCGCAAATATTTCAAAGAAATTAAAGAAGTAAAAGAGGGTGACGAGGACTACGAAGAATTCAAAGACTACGGTTGGAGTTCTTCTGCAACGAGTTTTACCCCTCAGGACGGTAACGCATTCTACTATATGCGCGCCGAAATCACCGACACTCAATATAATACCGACAAAGTCACAAGTTCGCTTGCGGTGGTTGCTTCCGAAGAGGCAAAGGCATTAAAGGGTGATAGCGAGTGGCTCCAAAATAACGTTGCTTCGGTAATTTTGTTATCGGTTGCGGGCGTTTCGTTCGTTGCAATAATTCTTCTTCTGGTAATCAAGCCTAAGAACAAAGAGGACATAGACGTCCGGTTTGAGAAAGAAAAGAATAAAAAGAAATAAAGCGGACGGCGGTCGGGCGACCGCCGTTTATTCTTTAAAATCTCAAATATTTATTAAACTATTAGGAAAAGAAAAATATGATAGAAATAAAAGAAATATCAACCAAACGGGATAAGAAAAAGTTTTTTAAATTTGCAATAGATTTATATCGGAACAATCCGCACGCGTGCTGTAATTTGTATGCGGAAGAATTTGCGGAATTCGACCCCGAAATCAACGACGCGTTCCGTTTTGCCGATTGCAGAATGTTCCTCGCGTACAAGAACGGAAAAATTGCGGGACGCATTGCCGGCATATGGCATCGCGGAGTCAATGAAAAATTCGGCTATAAGCAGCTTCGCTTTACCCGTTTCGACGTTATTGACGATTTCGAGGTTACAAAGGCGCTGTTTAACAAACTTTTCGACTGGGCAAAAGAGATTGGAATGAACGAGATTATCGGGCCTATGAGTTTTTCCGACCTCAACGAAGAGGGTATGCTCATTGACGGTTTCGACAAGGACAGCAATTACATTGAGATTTACAATTATCCCTATTACGTCGAACATATGGAAAAGCTGGGCGCGTACAAAGTGGTGGACTGGAACTGTTATACCATAACTCCCCCGACTGCTGTACCGGAGAAAATTAAATCGCTCAGCGATTCGGTAATGGAGAAGTACGGCTACGAAATTTTGGACGTCGCGTATTACTTAAAGCACGACAAAAAACGCCTGAAAGAATACGTAGTCGAAGCGATGGACGTGTTGGATGCGGCGTTCGTGAATTTGTACGGCACAAGTCCGCTCAACGAAAAACAAAAAATCCGCGAAATGAAAACAATTATGTCGGTGCTTGTTCCCGATATTGTTACCGTTGTTTTGAAAGACGGCAAGGTCGTGGCATACGGATGCTGTATACCGTCGCTGAAAGAGGTTTTGCAAAAGGGCAGAGGCCGCATTTTCTTCCGCGGACTTATACCTTACCTGCGCACTATGAAGCATCCCAGAACCGTTGACCTTCTCAATATAGGCATACTGCCGGAGCATCAGGGACGCGGCGTTCCTGCAATTATAATAAACCACTGTCTCGAAGGTATTTGCAAGCTTGGGGTTACTAAGCTTGAAGCGGGGCCGCAGCTTGAGGACAACACGCGCGTACAGCGGCTTTGGAAATTTTTCGACAGCGAATTGTCCAAAAAGGCGCGG
>CAJTQE010000041.1:11239-15523 GCA_910578655.1 uncultured Christensenella sp. | reverse complement strand
TATTATAAATAATAATTAAATTGGAGGGGAAGTGTGTGAAAAGAATAATAAAGTCAATAGTGGCGGTATGTTTGTCGGCGGTAACGTGTATTGCGGTTTCGGCTTGCGGCGGCAAAAAAACGGATACGGCTGTGCCGCCGGACGAAAACGGTTCCTACTCTATAATAACTAAGCTTGATTTAAAAGTTGAGTTCGACGGCGACGCGGCGGCGGCAAAGGTTAAAAACACGTTTACGCTTTTTCCGGCAACGGCAAGGGTGCAGGCGTATCTGTATTATTCCGAAACCGAAACAAACTCTTATGCGGAAATGACGGAAGTGGCAACAGAATATATTGAAGATTTGAATTTAGGCAAAACGTTAACCGCAAGTTGGGACACGAAAGGCAGAGGCGGATACTTCCGTGCGCGTATGAGATATAAAATAGATAACCGCGAATGGGAAGAACGCGTTACCGGGCAGTATCGGCGCGATTATACCAAACCCGTGTTAGAGCCGATACCCGACGACGGTTCGTTGCCCGTGTTTGAAGATGTTCAGCCAATTGTGCCATATTTAACTTATTATAATAATTATAACTATCAACATATTTATAGTGAAAGATATTATTCTTACAATGATACGGAAGAATTAACTTACGAGCATTTTGAAAATGAAACGTTAAAGGGCGTTACCGATTCGATAGAAAAGGAGTTTTACATCTTTAATCCTACTAGTAATGATTGTATTATAGGTGCAAATTATTTTCTATATGCCGTTTATAAAGGAACCGACGATTATATTTTAGAAAAATCTATGGTACTTTATGTGCCGAAATTAGGATTTGAAAATCCTCCCGGAGACGATTTAACGGGGTTCGGTTGGTGGAATATTGATTTTAATTTAATGTTTATAAATATAGAAAATCATAATTTATGCGGCAGGTTGAAATTAGAGTTCGGTAAGTGCGATAAAATCAATAATAACAATAAAGATAAATTTATTAATATGTATATCGGCGATTTTTGCATAGGCACTTGTTATTACAAAACGGTAACAGCCGAAGCGGTAACACACGCATATTTTTATAATCTTTTTGCAAAGGGATTAAGGATAATTTAATAAACATAGGAGAAAAAATGAAATGAAACACATTTTGCTTTCAATTTTAATGGTATTCGCAATAGGATTTTCAATTCCATCAGCTACGACAGTTAAAATAGACGATAAACAAGTTGAGTTTGATTATGAAATGTCGTTTAATATTTCCGAGTGTTGCTCTTAGTTTGACAATTCACTATTATAAATAATAATTAAATTGGAGGGGAAGTGTGTGAAAAGAATAATAAAGTCAATAGTGGCGGTATGTTTGTCGGCGGTAACGTGTATTGCGGTTTCGGCTTGCGGCGGCAAAAAAACGGATACGGCTGTGCCGCCGGACGAAAACGGTTCCTACTCTATAATAACTAAGCTTGATTTAAAAGTTGAGTTCGACGGCGACGCGGCGGCGGCAAAGGTTAAAAACACGTTTACGCTTTTTCCGGCAACGGCAAGGGTGCAGGCGTATCTGTATTATTCCGAAACCGAAACAAACTCTTATGCGGAAATGACGGAAGTGGCAACGGAATATATTGAAGATTTGAATTTAGGCAAAACGTTAACCGCAAGTTGGGATACGAAAGGCAGAGGCGGATACTTCCGTGCGCGTATGAGATATAAAATAGATAACCGCGAATGGGAAGAACGCGTTACCGGGCAGTATCTGCGCGATTATACCAAACCCGTGTTAGAGCCGATACCCGACGACGGTTCGTTGCCCGTGTTTGAGGATGTTGAGCCTGTTTTGCCCGCTGTGCCGCTTAATAGCGGATATGAAAGCATTTATACTAATTTATTCTTTTATTTAGGGCAACCGTTTCCGGAATCTGAAATATGTGATAAAGTCGGTGATAAAAAATTTTATATTTTTAATCCGAAAGAAAAAGATTATTTGGCTCTGGCTAACCATATTAGTTATGGGGTTTATAGACAATATAGTAAGTATGTTTTGATTAAGGGAATGTTACTCGATATTCCGAAATTTGGTTATGCTAATCCTATAGATACTGAACGTCCTACCGGTTTAGGTAAATGGAATATAAGTTTAAGTTTTAGATTTAATAATGTCGAAGCCCTTGATTTAGTTGGTAAATTGAAAATTGTATTTGGAAAACTTTATGATAAACAGAGCTTTTACAAAGAATTTTTTAATATATATGTAGGAAATAGCAGTATAGGGGTTTGTTATTTTAAACTCGACACCGATAAGAAAGTCTCTTACGCATTTTTTCACAATTTATTGGCGGAAGGGTTAAGTATTTTATAAAATTTAATTCAAAGGAGAAAGTTTATGAAACATATTTTACTTTTTCTTATCTATGTGTTGCTCTTAGTTTGACAATTCACTAACTGTAGAGAAACGCAACCTTGCGCAACTAAAATGCAACCGAAAAATATACAGATTTTTTCGTTAATATGTAGTATAATTATTATAAATAATAATTAAATTGGAGGGGAAGTGTGTGAAAAGAATAATAAAGTCAATAGTGGCGGTATGTTTGTCGGCGGTAACGTGTATTGCGGTTTCGGCTTGCGGCGGCAAAAAAACGGATACGGCTGTGCCGCCGGACGAAAACGGTTCCTACTCTATAATAACTAAGCTTGATTTAAAAGTTGAGTTCGACGGCGACGCGGCGGCGGCAAAGGTTAAAAACACGTTTACGCTTTTCCCGGCAACGGCAAGGGTGCAGGCGTATCTGTATTATTCCGAAACCGAAACAAACTCTTATGCGGAAATGACGGAAGTGGCAACGGAATATATTGAAGATTTGAATTTAGGCAAAACGTTAACCGCAAGTTGGGACACGAAAGGCAGGGGCGGATACTTCCGTGCGCGTATGAGATATAAAATAGATAACCGCGAATGGGAAGAACGCGTTACCGGGCAGTATCGGCGCGACTATACCAAACCCGTGTTAGAGCCGATACCCGACGACGGTTCGTTGCCCGTGTTTGAAGATGTTGAACCTATATATCAATACGATATGCGAAATAATGAAGCTATATTTTATTATGATAGTTTTGTAGTTAAGTATGACGGAAAGGAAGTCTATACACAGTTTGCAAACGAATACGGCAAAAATTTTAACGGACCGTTAGAAGCGGAATATTACATTTTTAATTTGAAGCCGGTCGAATATTATGCGTGGGCTAATTGGGTTCACTACGGATTATATAAGGACAACGATAAATATTTTTTGGGTCATAATATCTTGCTTAACATTTCAGATTTTGGGTACGGTTTTGAAATACCTGATCCTTTGCCTCCTACGGGTTTGGGGATTTGGAATATCGGTTTATCGTTTACCTTTATTAACGTTGAAGAAATGAATTTAAAAGGGCTGTTAAACCTGCAATTCGGTGAAATTGTTCATAAAGGCGATTTGCAAAAATTCATAAATATTTTTATCGGCGATTTTTGTATAGGCACGTGTTTTTACAACGCTAAAACCGTAAAGGAAATCAGTTACGCGTTTTTTTACAATTTGTTTGCTGATAGTTTAATTAAAAATTTAGATGTATAAATCGTTAAGGAGAAAAGTTTTGAAACATATTTTACTTTCCATAATTTTAACTATATCATTCGCGATTTCATACCCTTCTATTTGTGTTAATAACCAAAATGAGTATTTGTATGATTCTGAATAATGGAAAAAGACGTGGAGGCGTTCTTGAACGGTACGTTGAAATTCGGTAACGGCATTGGGAATTACGAAATAATTTGAGGAAGAGATTATGTTGCCTGGAAAAGAATTGCGTGCGCTAAGGCGGAAGAGGGGCGCATCGCAAGAAGAGCTTGCGGTTGCGCTTAACGTAACCCGTCAGACAGTATCTAAGTGGGAAAACGACCAAATGCCCGTAAGTGCGGACAAGCAAAAGGAGCTTGCCGATTTTTTGGGCGTAGAAAATTTATTTGCTGACGGCATTGCCGCAACGTGTGTAAGGGCTGTTCCGTTCAGCGCTAACCAAAAAATTGTTGTTGCGGTAATAGCCGTATTAATCGCGCTGTCGTGCGCTGTAACGGTAACAGTGGGGTGCGTGTCAATTCCTAATTACCGGGCGGACGAACAGGGGGCGACGAGCCTGTACATAGATACCGGTTATTTTTGGCTTGCGCTTGGAATAACGGTAATAATTATCGGGATAGAAGCATTTGCGATACTCGCTTACAGAAAGGAAAACAGGAACAATAAATAATAATCGGCGG
>CAJTQE010000041.1:0-11229 GCA_910578655.1 uncultured Christensenella sp. | reverse complement strand
CCGCCGTTACCGTTTGCTTTCGTTGACAAAATGCATCGGCAAAGCTATAATAAAAGAAAATTCTAAAACAGAGGTATTTATGATTACGGAAAAAATAGATTTGTACGGCTATTTCGGCGTAAAACGTAAAAGCGGCGCCGCCGGTTACTTGAATACTTACGTTCCTGCGGTAATCGACGGAATGAAGCCGAAGCTTCGCCCTGCAATGTTGGTAATCGCAGGCGGAGGCTATGCGGTGGTGTCGCAGCGCGAAAGCGAAGTCGTGGCGCTCAAATATTCGGTAAACGGGTTTTCGGCGTTTACGCTTGATTACAGCGTCAATACGGCATATCCCGTTCCGTTGCTGGAAGCCTGTATGGCGGTTATTTACATAAAAGAAAACGCGGTTAAGTACAACGTTGACGTCAATCATATCGCGGCAATAGGCTTTTCCGCAGGCGGACACCTTGCCGCTATGCTTGCCAATATTTACGGCGAAAAGGAAATTGCCGATGTTTTGGGGGGTAAAGTTGCACTTGCAAAACTTGACGCTGTGTTGCTGGCTTATCCCGTAATTACAATGCAGAGTTTAAGTGTCGGCGGTTCGCGCAACGTGATAACGGGCGGTAACCCCGATTTAATGGAACGCCTTTCAATTGAAAAACGCGTAACGAAAAACAGCGCGCCTGCTTTCGTTTGGCACGTATACGAGGACGACCGCGTTTCCGTCGAAAACTCTTTGTTGCTTGCTCAGGCATACCGGCAGGCAGGCGTTCCGTTTGAATTGCATATCTTTGAAAAGGGCTGGCACGGGGTAAGCGTATGCTCCGACGAAACGGAGAACGACCACGCAATCGTTGAGAGGCTGTCCGCTGTGGCGAAATGGTTCGATATGTCGTTGGACTGGTTGAAACTGCGCGGTTTCTGCGTTAAAACGGTAATGTAAATTTAAGTCCGCAAGGGGTTAACCTCTTGCGGACTTTTCTATTATTTGAACAGATTTTTTATCATTGTGTTGACGTAAAGTACGGGTACAATTGAAATTTTGTCTGCGTACTTTGCAACCGACTTCATATTTTTTGCAGGCACAAGCACTTTTTTAAAGCCCATTTTCACGCACTCTGAAACGCGCTTTTCACAGTATGACACGGCGCGGACCTCGCCCGTCAAACCCACCTCGCCGAATATCGCAACGTACTTGTCGATAGGCTTGGAAAAATAAGCGGAGGCGAGCGCGGCGCAAACCGCCAAATCGCAGGCCGGTTCGTTCAGTTTAATTCCGCCCATCGCGTTGACGTAAACGTCAGACGTGCCGAGATTAAGTCCGCACCGCTTTTCAAGTACGGCGATAAGCAGAACCAACTTGTTATAGTCCACGCCGAGCGGCATACGTCTTGGCATTCCGAACGGCGTCTTTGAAATCAGAGTTTGAATTTCAACGTTCATACACCTTGCGCCGGTCTGCGACGGGGTTACTGCGGAACCGGGTTCCTCGCCGCGGCTTTCGGAAAGGAACACGCCCGAATAATCTGTTACGGGAATAATTCCCTCGCCCGTCATTTCAAATACGCCGACTTCCTGAACGTTGCCGAACCTGTTTTTAACGGCGCGAAGTATTCTGAAATTTTCCTGATTTTCGCCCTCGAAGTAGAGGACGGTGTCCATAATATGCTCTAAAACTTTCGGGCCTGCAAGCGCGCCCTCTTTGGTGACGTGTCCGACGATAAAGAAAGTTATGCCCTTGCTTTTTGCAATGCGCATAAGCTTGGCCGCACATTCGCGCACCTGCCCGACCGAACCGGAAGAAGAGGAAAGCTCTTCCGTATACACTGCCTGAATAGAGTCTATAACGCAAAATTTCACACCGTCGAGTTCGCTGTCTAAATTGTCGATGCAGGTTTCGTTTACTATGTAAAAATTGTCGGGATTGAGTTTAAGCCTGTCCGCGCGAAGCTTAACTTGCGAACAGCTTTCTTCGGCGGAAAAATAGAGGACTTTGTTTTCCTTTGAAAGGTGAGAGGCTATCTGCGTCAAAAGCGTGGATTTGCCTATTCCCGGGTCGCCGCCGATAAGCACCAACGAACCTTTGACGATGCCGCCGCCGAGCACGGTATCGAACTCCGAAATTCCCGACGGGGTGCGCGCATAGTTTTCTTTGGTGACTTCGCTGAGTTTCCGCGCGTGCGCAAAGCCTTGCGTCGGACGCGCCGCGGACGAAGAGGCGGATTTGACTATCTCTTCAACCATAGTATTAAATTTTCCGCAGGACGGACATCTGCCCAGCCAGCGCGAACTTGTCGCTCCGCACTCGCTGCATACGAATTCAGTCGTGGTCTTTGCCATATTAAACCTCCCTCAACGTTACGGTTGCATACGCCGTAATGCCCAGTCCCTTGCCGACGAAGCCTAATCCCTCGCAGGTCCCCGCGCCGACGGCAACCGCCGAAACGGGAATCGACAGCGCACGGCTTAAATTTTGTTTTATTTGTTCAATGTAATTTTTCAATCTCGGTTTCTCGGCTTGAATGCTTGCCGAAAGATTGACGGGGACGTATCCGGCTTGTTTAACCATAGCGGCGGTTCCGATAAGCAGCTGCATACTGTCCGCATCCTTAAATTTACTGTCGGTGTCGGGGAAGTAGTGTCCTATATCGTCAAGTCCGGCCGCCGAAAGCAAAGCGTCCATAACCGCGTGGGCGAGTACGTCGCCGTCGCTGTGCGCAATTAGTGCGCGGTCACATTCTATTTTTACTCCGCCAAGCGTTACGCAATTTCCTTCGCCGAACGCGTGCGTATCCACTCCGAAGCCGACTCTGCCCGACGAATAAGGGGGGAGGGGCGGCACGTCGAAATCCTCTTTAAAGGTCAACTTTCTGTTTTGAAGTTCGCCGTCGATAATCGTTGGTTTGGCAATATATTCGGCGTAAACCGCGCTGTCGTCGGTGTAAGATCTGTCGCCTGCATGCGCATAAGCTTTTTTGATATCTTCGGTGAAAAAACCCTGCGGCGTCTGAATAAGTTTAAGCGCGGTTCTGTCAAGCCGTTGCAAATCGCGGTATACGGCTGTATCGGTAACGCCGACGGCGCAAATTGCACTGCGGTGTTTTTTTACTCCGTCAATACATTTTTTAATGAGGGTGCGGCTTAAAAACGGGCGTGCCCCGTCGTGAATAAGCACTATGTCGCCCGTTGCAACTTCAAGCGCGTTTTTAACGCTTTCGGTGCGTGTCGCGCCGCCGGCGACGACCGCGAAATCGAAAGGCGCGGCAAGTGCGGAAATTTCTTCAAAGTCGTCCTTTGACGAGGTTATTATAACTTCGCCTATTTCGGGCATATCGAATTTATTCAAAGTGTGCCAGAGCGCAGGTGCGCCCCAGAGAGGGGCAAGCAGTTTATTTTTATCAAATCCCGCGCGTTCGCCCTTGCCTGCCGCGCAGATAATTGCAGTAACTTTCATTTTAATTTTCCGTAATAATTTCATAGAGGGAGGAAACTTCGTCTTTTTTGACGGTTTCCTTTATTTCTTTTATTATAAACTTCAAACCGCCGTTCGCGTAGGTTATTTCAACCGTGTCGCCGGCCTTTATCTGATGCGCGGGTTTTACAGGCTTGCCGTTGACGGCAACCTTGCCCTTGTCGCACGCCTCCTGCGCGACGGTGCGCCTTTTAAGTATTCTTGAAACTTTTAAAAATTTATCGATTCTCATAGATTAAACCCCATAAAATCAGTTGACAACCTTGACAAGCTAATTTATAATAGTAAATTGAATTAAAATGCGATTTTTGTACGCTTTTATAAGGTTTTGTTTTTCAAAACGCGTTCAAACGACGTTTTTTCGCCCCAAACAAAGCGTATTATACACCATATTATTTAATTTGTAAAGGGCGCAACGGCATTTGAAAAAATTTTTAAAACGCACTTCAACCCAAGTAAGTTTCAAATTACTTACGGCGCAAGCAAAATCGCGCTTTTGCGCAGCGCAACCCAATTTGTGCGCAAGCACCTCGGCGGTGTGAATGCACGCAATTATATGATAAGTTTGCCCTTAAAATTGCGTGCAGAGCGGCAGAGCCGCTAAAAACACGGAAAAATCAATTCGCAGAATAGAATTAATTTTTCGTGACCTAATTTTGTTACATTTTAGATTTTTCCCGGTGAAAAGATATATACGGGTAATCGCCACAATGTGA
Source organism: uncultured Christensenella sp. (assembly GCA_910578655.1). Lineage (GTDB taxonomy): Bacteria > Bacillota > Clostridia > Christensenellales > Borkfalkiaceae > Coproplasma. Next base: position 7,059 of record CAJTQE010000041.1, on the reverse strand, counting down.
AATATATAAACGTTAAGGAGTATTTTTTCTTAAATGAATTTACCGGTTCACAAGTATGGCAAAACCGAAAGAAAAAAATTCGGTAAAATCAACGAAGTCATCGAAATTCCCGACCTCGTTGAAATTCAGAAAGCGAGTTATAACTCGTTTATAAATACGGGAATTTCAGAGGTGTTCGAGGACTTTTCGCCCGTTACGGACTACGCCGAACATTATGAGTTGTATTTTCTCAATCACTGGTTCGACCCGAAGCCCAAGCACGACGAAAAAGAGTGCAGAAACCGCGACGCTACCTACGCGCTTCCTCTGCACGTCACCGTAAGATTAGTAAACAAAGTAAAAAACGAGGTAATAGACCAGCCCGTTTATATGGGCGAGTTTCCTTTAATGACCGAATCCGGTTCGTTTATCATAAACGGCGCCGAGCGTGTAATCGTATCTCAGTTGGTTCGTTCTCCCGGCGCATACAACTCCGTAACGCGCGACAAGACGGGCAAGCAGATGTACGGTACTACGGTCATTCCCAACCGCGGCGCGTGGATTGAGTTCGAACAGGACGCTCAGGGCGTTATGTGGGTACACGTAGACAGAAAGCGTAAAATCTGTGCTACGGTGCTTTTGCGTGCGCTCGGTTTCGGTTCCGACAGGGCGCTTCTCGATTTGTTCGCAAACGACAAAATGATAGAAAACACTATCGCAAAGGATACGACCAAATCCGAATCTGACAGCCTTGTAGAGCTGTACAGAAGACTTCGTCCCGGCGAAGTTCCCACAGAGGCTTCCGTAAGGCAACACCTCAACAATTTGTTCTTCGACCCCCGTCGTTACGACGTCGTAAAGGTGGGCAGATACAAGTTCAATAAAAAGCTCAACCTCGCTTACCGACTTCCGGGCTGCCGTCTTGCAGAGGACGTATTCAACCCCGAAACCGGCGAAATTCTGGCCCGCACGGGCGAAGTCGTTTCAGAGGCTAAGGCAGTCGAAATTCAGGACGCCGGCGTAAATTCGCTTTTCGTCTTTGTTTCCGACCCCGAAGCAGGCGAGATAAAACACAAAATAATTGCCAACAATACCGTTAACTTCAAGTCGCTCTCGGACAAGGACGGCAAGATTTTCGGATTGCTGCCTACGGTATATTATCCCAACTTCAAGTTTATGCAGACCATAGCCGCAGAATGCGCGTCGGCAAGCGATGAAGAAGTTGCGGAAAAATATATTGAAGAAATCAACGCAATTTACTACACGGCGGAACTTCCCGTAACCGACGAAGAAAAACCCGAAGACAAGAAGAACAGGGAAAAGCGTCACGATATGCGCGTGAAGTTCGTTGCCGCCTGCAAAAAGTTTGCACAGCTTCTTGCCTCCGACGTAACGAGTCTGGAAGCCGATGAAAGAAAGGAAATCAAGCCCATAATCGAAAAGCTCAACCACAAGCACATTACGGTTGACGATATCGTTGCGGCAATCTCATCGAATATCGATTTGCAGTACGGCATAGGCACAATCGACAATATCGACCATCTCGGCAACCGCCGCGTACGTTCGGTAGGCGAACTGCTGCAAAATCAGTTCCGCATCGGTATTGCAAGACTTGAAAAATTAATTAAAGAGCGTATGGCAACTCAGGACGCAATGGAAGTTACCCCGTCGGGACTTGTCAACGTTCGACCCGTTTCGGCCGTTATACGCGAATTCTTCGGTTCGTCCCAGCTTTCGCAGTTTATGGACCAAACCAACCCCGCAGCGGAGCTTACACATAAGCGTAAGCTTTCGGCGCTCGGTCCCGGCGGTCTTAACCGCGACAGGGCAACTTTCGAAGTGCGCGACGTTCACCACTCGCACTACGGCAGACTTTGCCCCATAGAAACTCCCGAAGGTCAGAACATAGGTCTTATATCTTCGCTTGCAACCTTCTCGAAGGTCAACGAATACGGCTTCATTATGAGTCCGTACAGAAAGGTAGAAAAGGACGAAAACGGCGTACCTTACGTAACGGACCGTGTTGATTACCTTACAGCTGACGAAGAGGACAAGTGTATCGTTGCGCAGGCAAACGAACCTTTGGACGAAAACAACCGTTTCGTAAATTCTCATATCGGCTGCCGTTACCGCGATTTGATTACGCAGTACGAACCCGAAAAAATGGACTATATGGACGTCAGTCCCAAGCAGCTTGTTTCGGTTGCAACCGCGCTCATTCCTTTCCTTGAAAACGACGATACCAACCGTGCGCTTATGGGTTCGAACATGCAGCGTCAGGCGGTTCCTCTTATGAAGACGGAAAGCGCGATAGTTGCAACGGGTATCGAGGGCGCAATTGCACGCGACAGCGGCGTTATGGTCCGCGCTAAAAAAGCGGGCATTGCGGTAGGCGTTTCTTCCGACCTTATTAAAATACAGGAAGACGACGGACTTATCACAGAATATAAACTTAAAAAGTTCGAGCGTTCCAATCAGGGAACCTGCTTGAACCAACGCCCCATAATAAGTACGGGCGACAGAGTTGCAGAGGGCGAAATTATCGCCGACGGTCCTGCAACCAACAACGGCGAACTCGCGCTCGGCAAGAACATTTTAATAGGTTATATGGAATGGGAAGGCTACAACTACGAGGACGCAATTCTCATTTCGGAAAAATTAGTTCAGGACGACGTGTTCACGTCTATTCATATCGAAGAACACGAAACTGAGGCAAGAGATACCAAACTCGGCGAAGAAGAAATTACGCGCGACATTCCCAACGTATCCGAGGACGCGCTAAAAGACCTCGACTCCGACGGTATCATAAGAATAGGCGCAGAGGTTCAGCCCGGCGATATTCTCGTAGGTAAAGTTACGCCTAAGGGTGAAACCGAACTTACGCCCGAAGAGCGGCTTCTCCGTGCAATCTTCGGCGAAAAGGCGAGGGAAGTCAGGGATACTTCCCTGAAAGTTCCCCACGGCGAGGGCGGTATAGTCGTCGACGTAAAGATATTCACAAGAGAGAACAAGGACGAACTTGCGCCCGGCGTTAACAAACTCGTCCGCGTATATATCGCTCAGAAGAGGAAGGTTCAGGTCGGCGACAAGATGGCCGGACGTCACGGAAACAAGGGCGTCATTTCCCGCGTGCTTCCGCAGGCAGATATGCCTTTCCTTGCAGACGGCACGCCTTTGCAGATTGTGTTAAACCCTCTCGGCGTTCCTTCGCGTATGAATATCGGACAGGTTCTCGAAGTGCATCTGGGACTTGTCTGCAAACAGCTCGGCTGGAAAATCGCAACGCCCGTATTCGACGGTGCGACCGAGCAGGACATTAAAAAACTTTTCCAGGAAAACAATATTATCAACCCCGAAGGCAAAGTGGACGGCAAAATTCAGGTCTACGACGGCAGAACGGGCGAACCGTTTGAAAACCGCGTCACCGTCGGCGTTCAGTATATGATTAAGCTTATCCACCTTGTCGACGACAAGATACACGCGCGTTCGATAGGTCCTTACAGTTTAGTTACGCAGCAGCCTCTCGGCGGTAAAGCGCAGTTCGGCGGACAGCGTTTCGGCGAAATGGAAGTTTGGGCGCTTGAAGCTTACGGTGCGGCACACATCTTGCAGGAAATTCTGACCGTCAAGTCGGACGATATCGTAGGCCGTGTAAAAACTTACGAAAGTATAGTAAAGGGCAACAATATTTCCGAGCCCGGTATTCCCGAAGCGTTCAAGGTGCTTTTGAAGGAGTTGCAGTCGCTCGCGCTCGACGTCAAGGTGCTTACCGAAAGCGGCGAGGAGCTTGTAATCCGCGAGCTTGACGACGACGATGAGTCGATACCCACCGCAAGGGCGCGCGAGGTTCAGGAAGAAGAGGCTAAAATTCCCGAAGAAGAGCTTGAACTTGTCAAGCACGAAGACGCGGAAGAAATCGAACTCGAACCTATGTCGATATTCGACAGCGACGACGAGGACGACTTCGCAAGCAAAGAACTGTTCGCTGCCGTTGAGGACGACGACGATGATTTGGGCGACAAATTCACTTTATTCGACAGCGACGACGAAACGCTTGATATATTCGGCGACGACGGCGACGGCGAGGACGAGGAATAAGGGAGGTAAAGTATGTTTGAATTAAACGATTTCAGTTCAATAAAGATAGCAGTAGCATCTCCCGAAAAAATAAGGGAACTTTCTAAGGGTGAAGTAACCAAGCCCGAAACGATAAATTACAGAACACAAAAACCCGAAAAAGACGGACTTTTCTGCGAAAGAATTTTCGGACCGACTAAGGACTGGGAATGTCATTGCGGCAAATACAAGCGTATCCGTTACAAGGGCATCACCTGCGAAAAGTGCGGCGTTGAAGTTACCAAAGCAAAGGTAAGGCGCGAAAGAATGGGCCATATCGAGCTTGCCGCACCCGTATCGCATATTTGGTATTTCAGGGGCGTTCCTTCGAGAATAGGTCTTATGCTCGATATGTCGCCTAAGTCTTTGGAGCAGGTTATCTACTTTGCGGCTTACGTCGTAGTAGACCCCGGCACCGTGCCCGTGCTTGAATACAAGCAGGTTATTAAGGACAACGAACTTCGCGAAATTGAAGACAAATACGGCGACAGTTCGGTTACGGGTCTCAAAGTCGGAATGGGCGCGGAAACCATACGCGAACTTTTAATGGCTGTAGACCTTGATAAAGAATGCGAGGAAACCCGCAAAATCATCGAAACAAGTTCGTCGGCGCAAAAGCGCTTGAAGGCGGTCAAGAGAATAGAAATTCTCGAATCGTTCAGAAAGAGCGGCAACCGCCCCGAATGGATGGTTTTAACCGTGCTTCCCGTGCTTCCCCCCGAACTTCGTCCTATGGTTCAGCTTGACGGCGGCAGATTTGCTTCATCCGACCTCAACGACCTATACAGAAGGGTTATCAACAGAAATAACCGCTTGAAGAGAATGATGGAACTCGGCGCGCCCGATATGATAGTCAAAAACGAAAAGCGTATGTTGCAGGAAGCTGTAGACGCGCTTATCGATAACGGCAGGCGCGGCAAAGCCCTTTCCGGCCCTTCCAACAGAGAGCTTAAATCTCTGTCGGGTATGCTTCGCGGTAAGCAGGGTCGTTTCCGTCAAAACCTTCTCGGCAAGCGTGTAGACTATTCGGGACGTTCGGTTATCGTCGTAGGTCCGGAACTCAAACTCTATCAGTGCGGACTTCCCAAAGAAATGGCGATAGAGCTATTCAAGCCGTTCGTTATGAAAAAACTTGTGGAAAGCGGTCAGTGCCACAATATTAAAAGCGCAAAGCGCACCGTAGAGCGTGCTAAACCTATGGTTTGGGACGTTTTGGAGCAGGTTATAAAAGAGCATCCCGTTCTTTTGAACCGTGCGCCCACGCTTCACAGACTTTCCATTCAGGCTTTCGAACCCGTGCTTATCGAGGGCAGAGCAATCAAAATTCACCCCTTGGTATGTACTGCGTTCAACGCCGACTTCGACGGCGACCAGATGGCAGTTCACGTTCCTCTTTCGGTAGAGGCGCAGGCGGAGGCACGGTTTTTAATGCTTTCGTCCAACAATATCTTAAAGCTTTCCGACGGCAAACCCGTTATGCAGCCCGCGCAGGATATGGTTCTCGGCGCGTACTATCTTACGATAATAAGGCGCGAAGACGGTAAATTTTACCGTTGGGGCGGCGACAGATATTATGAGTGCGCCGAAAGCGACGAGGGAGCTGAAAAGTATATTCCCAACGCCTATATTTCAGAGGACGAGGCAATGATGGCTTATCAGTGCAAACTCGTTCATATGCACGACGAAATTTTCGTCCGCCGTACGGTTGAAGTTGACGGCGAACCCGTAACGGGCATCGTCAAGACGACCGTCGGAAGAATTATCTTCAACTCTGATATGCCTCAGGATTTGGGCTTTGTTGAGCGCAAAAAGAAAGAGGACTATTTGAAATATGAAATTTCTTATGAATTCTTGGGCAATGCCGTTGCAGTCGGCAAAAAGCAGCTCGGTAAAATCGTAGAGCGTTGCTTCAAGACCGGCGGCGCACCGAGAGCGGCTGACATTCTCGATAAAATTAAAACACTCGGCTACAAGTATTCGACTATCGGCGCAGTAACCACTTCGGTATTTGATATGCACATTCCCGAAGCGAAGTCGGAAATAGTCAAGGAAACCGAAGACAAAGTTATCAAAATCGAAAAGAAATATCAGCGCGGACTTCTTCGCGAAGAAGAACGTTACAACGCGGTTATCGAAGCGTGGGACGAGGCTACCGACGCCGTTACCGACGCTTTGAAAAAAACTCTCGATAAGTTCAACCCCATATGGATGATGGCGGACTCGGGCGCGCGCGGTTCAATCGACCAGATGAAGCAGCTTTCGGGTATGCGCGGACTTATGGTTAACCCTCAGGGTAAAAAGATAGAGGTTCCCGTTAAGTCGTGTTTCAGACAGGGACTTTCCGTTTTGGAATACTTCATTTCTTCGCACGGCGGACGAAAAGGTCTTGCCGACACGGCGTTGAAAACGGCGGACTCCGGTTATCTTACCCGTAGACTTGTAGACGTTTCTCAGGACGTTATCGTCAGAGAAACCGACTGTATGGCAGGCAGTAAAAAGCCCCGCGGTATGGTAGTCAGGGCTATCGTAGGCCCGAACGGCGAAATAATCGAAGGACTTGAAGACAGAATTCAGGGCAGGTTTGTTGCGGAGGACGTCAAGGACAAGGACGGCAACGTTCTCGTTCCCGTAAACGGTTACATTACGGACACGCTTGCGAAAAAGATTATTTCCGCAGGCATAGAGCAGGTTTCTATCCGTTCGGTATTTACCTGTAACTCCCGTTACGGCGTGTGCGCTAAGTGCTACGGCAAGAATATGGCAACCAATACCCCCGTGCAGGCAGGCGAGGCGGTCGGCGTTATCGCGGCTCAGTCGATAGGCGAACCGGGTACTCAGCTTACGATGCGTACTTTCCATACGGGCGGTATCGCGGCAACGGGTGACATCACGCAGGGTCTTCCCCGCGTAGAGGAACTTTTCGAAGCGCGTAAACCTAAGGGCTGCGCAACTCTTTGCGAAGTT
>CAJTQE010000040.1 GCA_910578655.1 uncultured Christensenella sp. | reverse complement strand
TCCTTGACTTCCGCGCCGTAATAGAGCGTTATCATTTCGTGGTCGCTCTTTTTAAGGGTTTTCAAAAGCGACAGAGTGCAGTCCGCAATGTTATCCGACTTTGCAAGTATACGCTTGTTGTCAAGACCTATCAAGTCACCCGTCTTTAATTTAAAGCCGTTCATAGTAGTATCCCTTACGGCGTGAGTGACCATACCCGAAGCAACGTTGTCTATCGCGTGGGTCATATTGGTTTTATTTTCGGGAACGGAATCTTCGGGGTTGAACGCAATCGCCGCCGAAAAACCTTCGGGCACGTTTTTAGTGGGAATAACGTGAATTGTGCGCTTTGAAACGAGAGCCTTTGCCTGCTCTGCGGCGAGAATTACGTTGGAGTTGTTGGGGAATACAAATACGTTTGACGCATTTATTTTTTGCACGGCGTCGGCGATATCCTGGGCAGAGGGGTTCATTGTCTGACCGCCCTTTATAACCCTGTCGCACATAAGGTCCTTGAAAATTTCTTCTATGCCGTCGCCCGCGCAAATCGCAAGCATACCCATCTCTTTCTTTTCCGCCTCTAATTTGGCTTTAAGCGCGCGGTTTTCTTCAAGCATATTTTCGATTTTAAGCCTGTCGAGTTCGCCGAGTTCCAAAGCATAAGAAAGTGCAATACCGGGGGTATTGGTATGGACGTGGACTTTGACCAGTTCCAGATCGCCGATACAGATAACAGAGTCGCCTATGCCCATAAGCTTTTCTTTAAGCTTGTCGATATCGGCAAGCGTTGTCATCTGTTTCATATGAATGATAAAAAACTCGGTGCAGTAAGCGAACTCTATGTCGCCCAAATCAAGATTGATTATATCCGAATTGTCGCCGAACATATCGTCGTCGGCTTTACCGTCGCTCGCTTCCATAGGAATGGAATTGGCGTCTATTTCCTCGCCCGTTATAGCCGCAAGGAAACCGCGCATTATCGTCATTAAGCCGACGCCGCCGCTGTCGACTACGCCCGCCTTTTTGAGTACGGGAAGAAGTTCCGGCGTCTTTGCCAAAGCCTCGTCGCCAACTTCTATCAGCGCGTTGAAAAATTCAACGAAGTCTTTATTCTTTTTTGCAATTTTACCGGCAGACTCGCTCATAAGTCTGACGACGGTGAGAATGGTTCCCTCCTTGGGGATAGAAACCGCGCTGTACGCAACTTTCGTGCCTGCCTCCATAGCCTTTGCGAAAGTTGCGGTATCGAAACTGTCCTTTGTGTCCTTTAATACCGAGCAAATTCCCCTGAAAATCTGCGAAGAGATTACGCCCGAATTACCGCGCGCGCCTTTCAGCGCGCCTTTCGAAACGGCGTCGCAAATTTCATTGAAACGGTTTGACGAACAGGCATTCATTTCTTTTATCGCCGACTGCATAGTAAGCGACATATTCGTACCCGTATCGCCGTCGGGTACAGGGAAAACGTTTAAAGAGTCAACTTTGGCTCTGTTTATTTCAAGCATTCTTGCACCGCTTGCAACCATTTTACGAAATTCGGTGCTGTTTATCGTTTTTTGCATATTACTCCTTAAATTTCAGAGGTAATTTGTATAAATGAATATAGCCGTACGATACAGCAGTACGGCTTATAATTTAACCCCGATAATGTTCACGTTCACGGTGTCGACAATCATACCCGTGAATTTTTCTACTTTATATTTGACGCTCTCTTTGAGCGATTCCGCAACGGCGTTAATAGATACGCCGTATTTAATAATTACGAAAACGTCGATAAAAATTCTGTCACCGGAAGTGATGACCTTAATGCCGCGTCCCGTAGACTGTTTTTTCAATACTTCGGAAAGGGTATCTTTAAAACGGCGCGAAACGGTATCCACGATGCCGTAGCATTCGAGGGTAGCATTTTGAGTAACCTTAGCGATAGCCGCATCGGATATTGAAATTTTACCGTAAACGTTGCTTGTATTAACAGACATAAATTTTTACCTTTCCGAATTATATTTTATTACATATTCGTACATTTTGCAAGAAGATTTTGCAATTCCTTGCAATTATTTTGAAAAAAACAAAAAAATTTAATCTACTACCGTCGTTTTTGATTGATTTTTTTTAAACTTAGTGTTATATTTACTAAGATTTATAACGATAATCACGGAGGTGTAGTATATGTCGAGAGTATGCACTGTATGCGGAAAGGGACAAACGACGGGCAATAACGTCAGCCACTCAAAGAGAAGAACGAGGAGAACGTTTAAAGCAAACGTTCAGAAAGTCAGCTACGTTTCAAACGGAAAAACGTTGACGGGCTACGTTTGCACGAGATGCCTTAAAACGGTAGAAAGAGCATAAGTTCTTTTTTTACCTCTTAAATAAAGTGTGCAAAAATACGGCGGAATTTCCACCGTATTTTTTCTGTACTTAAAAACGCCCGAACCGTAGTTCGGGCGTTTTAATTCACCGGATGCCGCCGACGCGCGGACAGCCGGAAAAACATAATTACCCCCTGATTTCTTTGACGACTCGGGCGAAGTTTTCAAAGCAGAGTTTTCGGGTTATTCTGTCACCGAACTCATCGGAAAGGTATGCGATAAGCGAGGGCATTTTTTCACAGCCTTCAAGCCCCTTGACGGTAGGTATTCCGTCGAAGTCGCTGCCGAACGCTATCACATCCTCGCCGCCGGTTTTTATCATATGTTTCAAGTGGTCTTTCACGCACCCGAACGGGTGGCCGCCGCCCAAAAAATCCTTGCAGAAATTTACGCCGATTACTCCTCCGCAGTCCGCTATCGCCTTAATTTGCGCATCGGTCAGGTTGCGCGGCACGTTGCAAACGGCACGCGCATTGGAATGACTTGCAACGGTGGGAATCTTTCTGTTCTTCAATATCTCGTCCGTGCCGCCGTCCGAAAGATGCGAAACGTCTACTATGATTTTCAGGTTGTCCAACAGCTCAACAGCCGCCCTTCCGGCAGGTTTAAGTCCGCGGTTTTCCGAAGCGGAAAAGTCAGGAACGCCTCCGCGCATTATAAGGTTGGGATAGGCAAAACAATTCTCGTTGTTCCACACAAGCGAAGCCATTACCGCGCCCATATCTTTGAGCGCGCATATTTTTTTAGGATCGCCGCCCGTAAAACCCAAATTTTCGACGGTGAGAATTGCGCCCGTTTTTCCGCTTCGGGCGCAAGATATAAGTCGGGCATAACAATCGACAAGCGTCAGGTTCAGTGCCTTAACGCTTGCCGAAAAGTAGTCCGTATATCGCTTGAAATTTTCATTTGCACCTTCGCCGTCGGTGAATATCGCAAAACACTGTGCGGCGCAACCGCTTTTGTTAAGCTTTTCGCAATTGACGTGCGTTGAACCTTTGGCAAGGCTATATCCCCCGTCCAAACAGGTTGTAACGCTGTCGCAATGTAAGTCTGTATATTTCATTTTCTTCTGTAAAATTTGCTAAGCACTACCCTGACCGGCTTAGGCGGTTTAACGCAAATAATTACACAGTTTTTCATAGTGCCATTATATGCCGCGAAGCCGTTTAATTGTTAACGCCATATCTGTGGAATTGAAAACCGTACTGCCTGCAACCAGAACGTTTGCGCCTGCGGCAATAATCTCCGCACAGTTTTGTTCGGTTACGCCGCCGTCGATTTCAATATCGATATTACGGTCAAAGGCGCGCGCTTTTTTGATTTTTTCGGTGACGGAGGGAATATACTTCTGTCCGCCGTAGCCGGGAAATACCGACATCAGCAGCACCATATCGCACAGCGGAAAGACAGGGAAAATTTCCTCTACGGGAACGTCGGGATTGACCACGGCTCCGCACTTTACCCCGTACGATTTTATAAGTTGAAGCGTATCTTTCAAATAGCTTTCGGATATTTTTTTGCACGCGCCGTAATGCACGGTTATTATATCCGCGCCCGCGTCGGCAAAAAACTTTATTTGGGTTTGGGGATGCTCTATCATAAGATGCACGTCCAAAGGAAGCCCGGTAAACGGGCGTATGCTTTTCACCATTTGTGCGCCGAAAGTTATGGGCTGAACGAAGCTGCCGTCCATAACGTCGCAGTGTATCATATCCGCGCCGCTTTTTTCCAACTTCTTTACAGCCGCGCCCATTTCGGAAAAATCCGCCGAAAGTATCGACGGCGCTATTTTAATTGCCATACTTCACCCCTATTGCCTTTATCAAAGCTTCGTAATCTCCGCCGTAGCGGAAATCACATTCTATATTGTCAAACCTGCCGTGACCCTTTTCAAGCATAGCCGCAACGGGCGGCGGCAGAATTCCGCGCATGCGCGCGGCAAACCTTTCCTTTATGACGTCAAGCTCGGCAGTGGCAAGCACCTTAAAGCAGTCCTCGGGCAGCAGCCGCAAATGCTCGCTTTCGTTTATTACGTAAATGACGTTTTCACCGTTTACCGAATTTTCGAGCAAATTTTTAAAAACCGCTTCCGCCTCCGCCTGATTTTTGGCAAGCCGCAGATAGTCCTTGCCGGTATATACCTGCGCGTTTAAATCATCTTTAAGCCGGTCGGCAAGCGTCGACTTGCCCGTACAGCTTTCGCCTATAATTGCTATTAACATTGTTCGCCCTCCAAAAAGCTTGCGCGCAGTTGACCGCAGGCTCCGCCTATATCCGCGCCCATACGCCTGCGCACCGTAGCGGAAAGTCCGCCCTTCTCAAGCCAACCCAAAAAGCGGTACGCCTGTTTGTCGGTGGCGGAAAGCAGCTTTCTTTCCTTTACTTCGTTAAGCCTTATTAAATTGACGTGACAGCACCTGCCCTTTAACAGCGCGATAAGCTGTTCGGCGTGCTCCCTGTCGCAGTTTTCGCCGTCGATTAGAGTATACTCGAAAATGTACCGTCTGCCCGTCTTTTTAAAGTAACAGTTGCACGCCTCCAAAATTTCGGAAATAGAGTACTTTTTTGCAATCGGCATTGTACGCGCGCGCCCCTCGTCGGTAGTTTGATGCAGTGATACGGTCAGGTTAACGTCCAACCCCTCGTCGGCAAGAGAATAGATTTTGGGGACTATTCCGCAAGTTGAAAGCGACACGTTGCGCGGCGAAATATTGATACCCGTAGGCGCGGCGAGGTTGCGCAGAAATTTAATTACATTGTCGTAATTGTCAAGCGGCTCTCCGCTGCCCATTAGCACGACCTTTTTAACCGCGCCGCCGCTCTCTTTCACCTTAGCGTTTACCGTCAGAATTTGCGACAGTATTTCACCCGGGGAGAGGTTGCGCACAAGTCCGCCGAGAGTGCTTGCGCAGAACTTACAACCCATACGGCAGCCGACCTGAGTTGATACGCACTGCGAATAACCGTATTCGTATTTCATCAGAACGCCCTCTATTACGTTTCCGTCCCAAAGCGAAAAAAGGTATTTTTCGGTGCCGTCGGAAGAGGTCAGCGTCCTGATAATTTTGACGGGTTCATCGGCGTAGCTTTCCAAAAGTTTGGCTTTTAAAGTTACAGGGACATTTATTTGCGAAATGCTTTTGCCCTGCATAAGTCCCGTATTCAGTTGTTGGGCGCGGAACTTCTTTTCGCCGAGTTGCTCTATTAAATTTTCAAGTTCCGAATAACTTAAATCCTGTAAAATTTTCATTGCTTAATTAACTTCGTTACAAAAAAGCCGGCGCCCAAAGATATATGGGGCAGAAACTGCAAACCGAATTTTGTTTTGCGGTGGGACAGCGGACTGTCTATACTTTCAAGCCTGAATCCGCCTGTCTGCAAAAATTCGTAGACGACGCTGTCGTTTTCTTCGGGCAGAACAGAGCAGGTAGAATAGTACAGTGCGCCGCCCTGTTTGACGTAACGCGCGCAGTTCGATAAAATTTTCAGCTGAATTTCGTTAAGGCTTTTTATGTCCTCTTCGCGCCTGAAAAGTTTTATATCCGGATTTTCGTTTATGACGCCCGTACCCGAACACGGCACGTCGCAAAGCACCGCGTCGAACGCGTTTTCATATTCGGGGTTGAATACGGAAGAGTCCGCCTGTACCGCTTTGACCTTTACACCCATTCTATGAGCATAAGAATTTATAAGCTCTACGCGATGCGCGTGCAGTTCGCAGGAGGTTACGCTTTTGCATTTTCCGCTCAGTAAAACAGACTTTCCGCCCGGCGCGGCGCACGCGTCAAGCAGGCTTCCGCACGGGGATATAGCCGAACAGATAGCAACCGAGCCGACCGACTGAAACGTATATCCGCCCTTGTCAAACCCGTCGTCGCGGACGAAATTTTTGAATATATAAACCCCGTCGAAAGGAGTTTCTATATGCGGTTTATCGAGATATTCTTCCGCGCCCGACGCGAACCTGACGCACACGCCCTCGCTGTCCTTTGAAAGTATTTCCGCCGTTTCGCCCTTGTAACTGCGCTTAACTTTTTTTACGAGCCAAAGCGGCGAACTCAGTTCAACCGAAAGACGTTCGTCAGCTCTTTCGGGCAGGGGCGGAATTTTATAGGCACGCAGGAACGCGTTGACAAACCCTGCCGCACCGGCCTTGCCGGCTTTCTTGGTTAACTCTACCGCACTGTCAACAACCATATAGTCGTGCTTGTCCATAAATTCAAGCATATACAGCGCGATTTTAAGAATAATTTTGACGGGCGTTTTTGGCGGTTTTGCCGCATTTGCCCCTATTATATAGTTGAGGTAAATATCTTTTTCAAGCACGCCGTAACATATTTTGACCGTGCGCGCCCTGTTTAAAGGCTCTACGGGCGTTTCGGAAATTGCCTGCTTTAAATACTTTCCGTCCCTGTAAACCCTGGTAAGTATCAGGTACGCGTCGGCGAGAGGGTTAGTCAAGTTTATCCCCTGCCTTTATCTTTCTGCCGTTGACGTAATCGGCGGCGCGCATAGGCTTTCCGCCCGACGGAAGCAACTGTTCGATTACTATCGAACCGACGCCGCAACCGACGGTAATACCTTTTTTATCGGCGGATAAAATCCGCCCGTCCTCGCCGCTTGCTTCGCTTTCCCTTGCGCGGAGAATATTCAAAACCGTACCGTTCTGATAGCAATATGCGTACGGCTGAGGGTTCATTGCGCGTATTAAACGGCATATATCCTTAGCCGAACGGGTAAAGTCTATCTTGCAGTCCTCTTTACTTATCTTTTTGCAGAGGGTTGCCTGCGCCTCGTCCTGAACGAGAAGCTGAGGGTTGCCGCGCTCTATAAGTCCAACCGCTTCCACCGCCGCCTCCGCAGAAAGCCGCGACAGCGCTTCGCTGAGCTCGGCGCAGTTTTTGTCCTCTATCGCACAGCGTTTGATAAGAAGTATATCGCCCGTATCAAGCGACAGCTCAGTACGCATTACCGTAACGCCCGTATGGGTTTCACCTGCGAGTATTGCGGCCTGAATGGGCGACGCGCCGCGAAATTTGGGGAGCAGTGAGGCGTGCAAATTCCACACCCCCGAAGGGAAGCAGTCCAGAACGTCCTGCGTTAAAAGCTGACCGTAGGCGCAGGTTATAAGTATTTCCGCGCCCAAAGCTTTGACGTCCTGAACGCTGTTTCTTATTTTGGTAAAATCGTAAACGGGCAGGTTAAGCTTTTGCGCCTCCACCTTTACGGGCGTGGGCGTAAGAGTCTTTTTCCTGCCGACGGGTTTATCGGGTTGGGTTATAACCGCCGACACGCCGTACTTTTCTTGCAGCGCTTTGAGCGACGGAACGGCGTATTCGGGCGAACCCGCGAAAACTATTTTCATAATCAATCCTCACTGACGTCGTAAACTTCGCTTGCCTTGTCCGTGTAAAGTATTCCGTCCAGATGGTCAAGCTCGTGACAGACGGCCCGTGCAAAAAAACCTTCCGCTGTCAACTTGTGTTTTTTGCCGAACCTGTCGCGGTATTCGGCCTTAACTTTATAGGGGCGCGTCACGGTTCCCTGTTTACCCTTGACCGAAAGACAGGCCTCCGCACCCGACTGCTCTCCCTTTGCCGAAACTATAACGGGGTTGATAAGTTCGAAATATCCCTCGTCGACGTCTATAACCACGGCGCGCAGACTGACGCCTATCTGCGGAGCGGCAAGCCCTGCGCCGTTTTCCGCGCGGACGGTTTCCTTCATATCGTCAAGCAAAGCAAAAAGCTCTTTATTGAAACTTTTTACTTCGCTGCATTTCTCTCTTAACACCGATTCACCGGTCTGTACTACAAACCTTCTTGCCATAGTCTTACTCCTTTAACTCAAATTTGCCGGATTTTCCTCTACGTAGACCGGACAGTCCGCAGAGGTTGCCTGCACCGCAATTCCGTATATTTCCTCTATTAACGCCTTGCTTGCAAGCCGCATTAAAACCTGATAGCGGTGCTTGCCCTGAATCCTTTTCACAGGCGAGTGCATTTTATTTAAAAACAAAAATTCTTCGGGACGGCTTTCACGCAGTTTATCGATAGCAAAATAAACTTCCTTTAAAGTTTGCAAAGCTTTGTCGTTATTTCCGCAAGTTACCATCACCCTGCAAATGAGAGAATAGGGCGGAAACAAAGTTGCTTTTCTAAGCGCTATTTCATTCTCGAAAAAGCCGTTATAATCGTAGCCTACCGCATAGCGCAAAATGTAATTATCCGGCGAACAGGTCTGCAATACGACTTTGCCCGTTTCGCCCGCACGTCCGCTTCTTCCCGATACCTGAGTTATCAACTGAAAGGTCCGTTCTCCGCTTCGGGAATCTGAAAAATATAGGCTCATATCCGCGTCGAGAATTCCGACGAGAGTTACGGCAGGGAAGTCGTGTCCCTTTGCTATCATCTGGGTTCCCACCAAGATATCCGCGTCCTTTTGCGAAAATTGCTTTAAAATTTTATACTGTCCGTCCTTGCCCGAAACGGTGTCGTTATCCATTCTTAAAACGCGTGCAGAGGGGAAAAGCCTGTTTAGCTCCGCCACCACTTTCTGCGTGCCTATGCCGCCGTATAAAACGTGAGTTCCTCCGCAGTCGGGGCAGGCGGAAATCATTCTGTATCTGGCTCCGCAATAATGGCACTTTAAACAGTTTTCTTCGCTGTGATAGGTAAGCGTTACGTCACAGTGCTCGCACTTTGCAACGTAGCCGCAGTCGCGGCACATAACAGTACGGGAATATCCGCGCCGGTTCAGAAACAGTATCGCCTGCTTTCCACACTTCAAAGTCCTGTCAAGCTCTTCCCTCAATGCGGCTGAAAAGGGAGTATTGTTGCCCCTTCTGACTTCCTTAGTCATATCCGCGATGAGTATTTCCGGAAGGGGTTTTCCGTTTATTCTGTCCTTTAAAGTAATTAAATTATACTGACCGCTTTTTGCTTTTACGTAGGTTTCAACCGATGGCGTTGCGCTGCCCAAAATCAGTTTTGCCCCGTTATATTGCGCGCGCAATTTTGCAACGTCTACCGTTGAATATCTCGGAGCGGATTCGCTTGAATACGAAGTATCGTGTTCCTCGTCGATGATAATAGCGCCGATATTTTCAAGCGGAGCGAATATCGCGCTGCGCGCGCCGATAGCTATTTTAGCCTCGCCGGAGCGCAGACGCCACCACTCGTCAAACCGTTCTCCGGCCGAAAGTCCGCTGTGCATTATAGCCGCCGCACCGCCGAAACGGGCGCGGAGCTGCGACAGCATTTGGGGCGTTAGCGATATTTCGGGAACGAGGAAAATCGCCGTTTTACCGCGTTCTATCTGCCGCGCAATTACGCTTAAATATATTTCAGTTTTGCCGCTGCCCGTAACGCCGTGAATCAAATTTACGGTCTTATCCGATTTTTCGATACTTTCAATCGCGTCTGTCTGGGCTTTTGTAAGCACCTTTTTTTCGTAAGTCGGGGCGATGTCCGAAAAGGGGCTTCTTGCAACCTTGCGCTCTTCAACCTCTATAGCGCCCTTTTCTTTCAGTGCGTCAACCGCGCCCCTGCCGAACTTGCCGGCAAACTTAGCAAAGTCCGCCTCGCCCTCGTTTTTGATAAATTCAAGAGCCTGCGCCTGCTTTTTCGCCGACGCCGAAAGGGGCACTTCGCTTTTAAATTTTGCAAACCGCCTGACCGATACCCTGACTTTGCCAAGTCGCATTTCCGACGGCATAAACAGCCTTAGCGACGCAGCTTTCGGCACGCGGTATCTTCGGGAGATTTTTTCCGTTAAGGCAAGACATTCGGGAAGGAGCGCAGGCGGTTCGTCGAATACTTCGGCAATGGATTTCACCTTGTCCGCAGGGTAAGACGAAAGGGGACTTACGTCTATGACGAAGCCGTCTATTTTTCTGCCGCCGAACGGCACTTTGACCCTGCTGCCGACCGCTAAGCCGTCGGGGCAGGAATATTCAAATACCTTGTCAACCTGACTGTGGGCAATATCCACTATTACCTTAGCGAACATTTCCGCTCCTTATACGGTGTAAAAAACTGCGTCAAAAAAAGACGCAGTGTTCCGTTACTTATTTTTCAGTCTTTTGTATATTTTATTTTGCCGTCGGCAATTTCGCGGCAGGCAACCGAAATCTCTTTGAGATATTCACGGGGGTCGGGGCTTGACGCCATATGATGTTCGAGTATCTGTCTTGCACGCTTTGCCGCAACTACGCACAGACAATAACGCGAAGCCTGATTTTCTTCATTGCCGAGTTTGTCGATAAGTAAGTCTACCGAAGGGTCGTTAATCATCTTTATCTCCTAATTTACGAATTTTTTATTATTTCTTCTATTTCCCCGACAGCCTTGTCAAGGTCGTCGTTGACGACGATATAGTCGTACTTGTCTTTAAGCGAAAGCTCGTAATCGATACGGCTCATACGCTTTTTGATTTTTTCCTCGTTTTCGGTTCCGCGTCCGACAAGACGGGATTTCAACTCGTCAAAGCTGGGCGGAAGTATCATAATCAGTATTGCCTGCGGATAGGATTTTTTTGCACGAAGCGCACCGTTGACTTCTATTTCCAAAATTACGTTTTTGGTCTGCAGCTGTTTTTCTACGAAGTCTTTGGGCGTTCCGTAATAGTTTTCAAAATGGTCGTCATATTCCAAAAAGCCGCCCTCGTCAATCATAGAAAGGAACTTGTCCCGACTTATAAAGAAATACGATACGCCCTCTGTTTCCCCTTTTCGGGGCGGACGGGTAGTACAGGAGATGCTGAGTGCATAGTCGCCCTTTTTCAAAAGCTCGTTGACTATCGTCCCTTTACCTACGCCCGACGGGCCTGAAATTACGATAAGTTTGTTCATATTTACTCCACGTTCTGAACTTGTTCGCGGATTTTTTCAATTTCGTTTTTCATAGCAAGCCCCAACCGCGTAACTTCTATATCGTTTGATTTGGAGCATATCGTGTTTGTTTCGCGGTTGAATTCCTGAACTAAAAAGTCAAGTTTTCTTCCGACAAGCTTATCCTTGCAAATCAGACGGAACTGACTTATATGCGAATCGAGCCGCGTCAGTTCTTCGTCTATATTGCTCTTGTCCGAAAACAGCGCAACTTCCGTAAGCAGCCTGCCCTCGTCCACTTCGACGTTTTCCAATATTTTTTTGATTTTGATTTCAAGCTTCTCTCTGTAATTCTGCGCGACGAGCGGAGCGCGCCCGCCGATTGCTTTTACCTGCTTTTCTATGACGTCCATTCTTGCAAGCATATCCTCGGCAAGCTTGCCGCCTTCGATTTCGCGCATAGCGTTAAGCTTGTCCAACGCCTTACCCAGCGCAATAGTCATCGCCTTAATAAGCTCGTCGTCCGCACCGCCGTTTTCTTCCGATTTGATTACGTCGGGATAGCGGAGAATGTTCGTTACCGAAAAGTCGTCTGCGGCTTCGGGGAACAGGTTTTTAATTCTCTTCGCGGCGTCCGCATAAGCCGCCGCCGTATTTTCGTCAAGATATATTGAGCGCTGTTTTTGACGTTTGTCCGAAAGCGTGATAAAAACGTCCATATGACCGCGCGTCATTTTCTCCCTGACGGCGGAACGGATTGCATCCTCGCAGGCGATAAAAACGCGCGGCGACTTAACCGACACGTCAAGATAGCGATTGTTGACGGTTTTTACCTCAACGATAAGTTCGATACCGCCCTCTTTATATTCTCCTCTTCCGTAACCCGTCATACTCAACATTAGAGAAAAACCTACCGATTTTTTTTGATTACTTTTTATTATAACAGTCTTATAAAAAAATTTCAACTAAATTGACAAACCTTTTAACGGTCACGGAAAAAAATTAATTCTTTCTTTAATCAGTAATCCTCGCTGAAATCGTTATAAAGTCCCTTCGTACGCATACTCACTTTGCGGTACCGGGGACAGGGACTTACGTCAAAACAGGACACGGGCAAAGTTGACGTAGCTATCTCTCCCGTAACTTCGGAATAGAATGCCGTCTTTCCCGCGCACATTACGACGGGTACGCCGTACAGATAAGAATACGTTCTGATAATCAGCGCCGGCAGAATATTTTTGACCTCTTCCATAAACACCACTACGGCATTGCAGCCGCACATTGAAAGAGCTTTGAACGCGTCGGGGAAAAGCAAGTCGTTTTCGATACACAGACCTATTTTATATCCGGCAACCGAGTATACGCCGATACCGGCTCCGCTTTTATAATCCTCGCTGTCGAGTACGAAATTCATATCCGAAATACCCAAAAGCTTTCCGCCGTCCGCAACGGCTACCGACTTTCTGACTACGCCCCTGCTCTTAGTATAACAACCGCAAAGCACTCCGCACTTCGCCGATTTGGAGAGGCGCACGGCGTCTTCGAACTTATCGGACATACCTTTAAGTTCCTTTTCATAATCAACCTCGCCAAGTCCGTTAAAGCCGAAAACGGCAACATCGCATTCCGGCATAGATTTTAAATTTTTAAGCGTTCCGTCCGCTATTACGCAAAAAACCATACAGGTATTTAACCTCAACAGATAACTATTAATTGCGTTCCGGACACCCGAACCGCCGCTCGACATACAATACATTTTATTTAATTTCAATGAAAAGTGTTAACGACGGATATCGGAGCATAAAATATTTTAAGTATTTATTCGAGGTGCTTTAATGAAAAAATTGATTTGTATTGCCCTTGCCGCCTGCACTGTGACGGCCGGCTTTACGCTGACCGCGTGCGGAAAAGCGGAAACGCGCGCAAACAAGTACGATATACTTGCTTCATACGACAGTGAAACGCGAACGCTTAGCGGCACGGTAAACTTCACTTACTACAACGACACCGGCAACGAGATAGGCGACCTGAAATTCAACCTCTACGGCAACGCATTCCGTCAGGACGCAAAGTTCAAACCCGTGTCGCAAAGCTATACGGACAGCGCGTACTATGCTGGCGCAAGCTACGGTTCTATGTCTGTTGAAAGCGTTGAAAACTGCGCGGGCTGGAACGTCGGCGGCGAGGACGAGAATATCCTTACCGTAACGCTTTTAACCCCCGTATATCCCGAAGAAAACGTCAGTATAACCATCGGTTACACTCTGTCGCTTGCTCAGGTAAACCACCGTACGGGCGTCACGCAGAACACCGTAAATCTCGGGAATTTTTATCCCATACTATGCGCATACACCAACGAAGGGTTCAGGGAGTGCAACTATTATTACTGCGGCGACCCGTTTATGTCGGAGTGCTCCGATTATAAGGTTACGCTTGATTTGCCCACGCAGTATACTGCGGCTACGAGCGGTAAAGCAGGCAAAGAATCAACCGCGGGAGGGCGCAAAAAGTGTACTTACACGCTTGAAAAAGCGAGGGACTTTGCCATGGTTCTGTCGGATAAATTCAACGTGGAAACGCGTACCGTGGGCAATACCGAAGTCAAGTATTACTATTATAGCGACACCAACCCCAAAGCCAACATTTCGGCGGCAGCCGAAAGCGTTGAATATTTCAGCAATACTTTCGGCGGTTACGTTTACCCCACGTTATCCGTCGTTCAAACGGGATTTTGCTACGGCGGTATGGAATATCCCGCGCTGACTATGATCAGCGACAAACTCGATTCCGACGGAAGCGTGTATACTATAGTTCACGAAAATGCACATCAATGGTGGTACGCTATGGTCGGCAGCGACCAGCTAAACTGCGCGTGGCAGGATGAGGGGCTTGCGGAATACAGCTCGCTTATGTTCTTTGAAAATCACCCTACATATGCGTTTACAAGGACGGGAATAGTCGGGTCGGCAACCAAAGCTTACAGAGCGTACTTTTCGGTTTACAACCAGATTTTCGGTCAGACCAACACCACTATGAACAGGCATCTTTCCGAGTATGAAAGCGAATACGAATACTCAAACATTGCCTACAACAAGGGGCTTATAATGTTCGATATGTTGAGGCAGTCGATAGGCGATGAAAAGTTTACTTCTGCGCTCAAAGAGTATTTTAACGATAACGTTTACTCGATTGCATCGTGCGAAAATCTTTACGCCAGCTTTTTAAAGCAAGGCGATTTAGAGGGATTTTTCACATCCTTTGTGGACGGTAAAATAGTAATTTAATGTCCGTAACATTTGCTTGCCAAATACAATAAAATAATATATAATGATTAAAATAAACGAAGGACTTATTATATGCACCCAAGTTGTTTTATAATTTTTAATAGGTAAAGAATTTTCCGTACAAAAGCTGAACTGTGATTTTGCAATGCACGGAATTTTCCGTGCATTTTTTTTACAAAATCATAGAGAGGTGAGTTATGATAAAATTCTTTTTATCAAACGGCGGACGCGCGCCCGAAAAGATTGAAGAGTTTGCCAAAGGCTGTTGGATAGACCTTGTAAACCCTACCGACGACGAATGCGAAAATATTTCCGCAGTTACGGGAATTTCGGAAGATATGCTTAAAGCCGCACTCGACGAAGAAGAGCGCGCGCGTACCGAATTTGACGACGGCAACGCGATGTTTATCGTTGACTGCCCGTCAATCGAAGAAAACGACGACGGCGGCGACAACTACACCACCATTCCTCTTGCCGTCATTTATAACGATAAGTGCGTTGTGACCGTCTGCTTAAAAGGCAACACCGTTTTAAAAGACTTCATTACGGGACGCGAGCGCATTGAAACCCAAAGAACAGTGCATTTTCTTTTGAATTTTATGCTTTGCAACGCCAAGCGGTTTTTGTATTTTCTTAAACAGATAGACCGCAAAACCCGACGCATTCAAAGCGAAATGGAAAAGACGATGCGCAACAGCGAAATTATTCAGATGCTCGATTTGCAGAATTCGCTTGTCTATTTTTCGACTTCGCTGAACTCTAACGAACGCGTTCACGAAAAACTTTTTAAGGTTGAGGGCGTTGCCGAGAGGGAAGAATACCGCGACCTGTACGACGACGTTATAATAGAAAGCCGACAGGCAATAGAAACCTGTAATATATACAAAAATATTTTAAGCGTGACTATGGACGCGTACGGTTCGGTAATTTCCAACAACGCCAACGGCACAATGAAAAAGCTGACCATAATTACCATTTTGCTTGCAGTGCCTACTATGATTGCAGGGTTTTGGGGTATGAATATGCCGGTACCGTGGCAGGACGGCGTGACGTTTAAGGAAACCGGTTGGTTTTGGCTTGTAATAGCCTTGACGCTTGCCGTTACCGGCTTGATAGGCGCACTGCTGTTAAGGGCTAAACCGCTTAAAAAACGCGGACGGCGCAGAAAGAAAAAGGACAGACGCAAGGACGACTGATATGCCTATACTACAATACTTTTGCAAAAACTGCAACAAGGGCTTTGAAGAGCTGGTAAAAAAACACGACGAGCAGGTATTATGCCCCGACTGCGGCAATCCCGCCGAACGCAGCTACTGCGGTCAGATGTTTTCCGCCACCGGCAAACAAACAAAAAAATGCAGCGGCAACTGCAAGACCTGCGGCGGCTGTAAGCCTCAGGCTTAACCCGTGTATCTTAATTGCTTTTGTCTGACACCTGCCCCTCACCAATCAAGCGTAAACCTTACGTTTAATCGATGTATCTTTATTGCATCGGCGTGTCACCGACCGAT
>CAJTQE010000039.1:925-16086 GCA_910578655.1 uncultured Christensenella sp. | reverse complement strand
CGTCTATATTAAAAACGTTTATAAGAAAAATTGCCGAAGACAAAAGAAAGTTGTTTACTTCACGTTTTCCGAAATCAAACCTGCGCGTTCCCCAACCCGACAGCTCCATTCTGTCCCATAAAGGACTTTCATAAAGCGGTTGACCGTCAAATTCGTATAGCCCCCACCCATCTTTCGGAAAGTGCGCTGGAACCCAATCGAGAATTACCTTTATTCCGTTTTTGTGAAACTCGTCTATAAGACTTTTAAATTGTTTGGGTGTACCTAATCTTGATGTTATAGAAAAGTAGCCTGTTACCTGATAACCCCAAGAACCGTCAAATGGAAACTCCGTCAAAGGCATAAATTCAACGTGGGTATACCTCATTTGCTTGACGTACGGTACCAAAGTCTTTTTTAATTTTTCAAATGTTAAATATGTATTATCGCTTTCACGCTGCCAAGACAATAAATTAACTTCGTAGATATTTACAGGTTCGTTCGGTAAAGTTGAGCTCATACGTTTGCCGTCTACCTGCGGAAGTTCAACTATTTTTGAAGCAAAAGAATTTGGTAAATCGGAAAAAAATGCATACGGGTCAGCTTTATATAACTTACGCCCGTCATAAGTGGTTATACAGAATTGGTAACAGTCCCCTAATTTTGCCTCAACGCAAATCTCGAAACATTCGTTGTCTGAAAGCCGCTGCATTTTGTCGGTATCTTCTGCCCATTTATTAAAAGACCCGATTAAGCTGACAGATTTTGCGTGTGGAGCCCACACTCTAAATATGTATTCAGTATCAGAAATTTTATGACAACCAAAAAATTCATAAGCAAAACAATAAACATCGTTATGAAAAAATTCAAGCTGTCTTTCAATAAACATATATATTTATTTTACCATAACTTAACTTTTTTTTCAAGAGCGAAAGTAAAAAAAATTAAAATTAATTAAAAAAAACGAAGCTTCTGAAGTGAACCCCAAAGTTTGGATAAAAAGACTAAACCAAATAGTTCTTACGTATATCGATTATAACAGACATTTTGAACTTTGCGCTATTGTTTTTTCTCATAAAAATATGCACCTCCGAAAGTTTATCTGACTTTTGGGATGCATATCTTACTGCGCTTCAAATTATTTAATATAGTTGTCAAGTAAATAAATATTTGCATTGACGAATTTGTCAAGCTCATTTTCATCTAGTTTCTTAAATGAAAGCAGGGCGAGCGAATAAATATAGTTTGCGACAAAGTGCTGTTTTTCGCTGTCAAGACTTTTGATTTTACCGATTATGGGACTTGCAAGGTTGATAACCATCGTTTGAGCAAGCACACCGTCGGACATCCCGTACATTTGCCCCATTTCGGAATATCTACGCATATATTCGTCCGTAATTATGAAAGCGGGAACCGTGCTTTTAAGCTTTTCAAACTTAATCGATAATTTATCGTTGCCAATTGCATTTTTAAAAATCTCTGCAAGTGCCGAATCTTCTGTAACTTCGCCGGATTTTAATGCACCGTCAAACTCCGCATCAATGCGCATAAATTTAAGCTTACCCGGTGTTTTATATTCTACATAGCTCAAAAAATGAGGGTCGATAAAGGTATCGCTGAGTATTGCTTTCAAACCTGCGTCTTTAAACATTTTGACGTATTGGGCTTGCTGTAATGCGTCTGAAACGTAATAAACCGTCTTGGGTTCATTCTTGCTGTCTTTTTTATCGCTTTCCGTTTCTTCACCGACAACTTCGTTAAAGTTTACAAACTTTCCGTCAAGGTCTTTATAAATGATTATATCTTTAATTTTTTCAAAGAATTCTTCGTCTTTGATACAACCGAACTTTATAAAGTTTGCCGTATCATCCCAACATTTTTCGTATTTAGGACGGTCAGTTTTAAATAGTGAAATGAGTTTATCGGCAACTTTCTTAGTAATATGTTTGCTTATCTTTTGTACTTGGGTATCGTTTTGCAGGAAACTACGTGAAACGTTTAAAGGAATGTCGGGACAATCTATTACTCCGTTCAAGAGCATAAGAAATTCGGGTATTACTTCTTTAATATTGTCAGCAATGAACACTTGATTGCAGAAAAGCTTTACCTTACCCTTGTCAAGTTCAACTTTGTTTCTTACTTTGGGGAAATACAGTATACCTTTTAAATTGAAAGGATAATCCATATTCAAATGCACCCAAAAAATCGGCTCGTTATAGTCCATAAACGTGTCGCGGTAAAATGCTTTATAGTCTTCCTCGCTGCATTCTTTGGGATTTTTGGCATACAGCGGAACAGTATTGTTTAACGGCCGGTCTTTTCCGTCGCCCTTGAAAGAAACATAAACGTTATAGGGCATAAACATACAATACTTTCTTATCAAATTTTTTATATTGTTTTCATCAAGAAATTCTTTTTCCTGCGGAGCAATATGCATAACTATAGTTGTTCCGCGTTCTTTTTTGTCGCAACTCTCTATGCTGTAAGTCGCATTACCGTCCGAGACCCAATGCACAGCAGCAGACTTTTTATATGATTTGGTAAATATTTCAACTTCGTCGGACACCATATACGCAGAATAGAAACCTAAACCGAAGTGACCTATTATCCCGTCACCGCCCGCTTTCTCATATTTTGCAAGGAAATCCGACGCACCCGAAAACGCAATTTGAGTTATATATTTTTCTACTTCTTCCTCAGTCATACCAAGTCCGTTATCTTCAACGGTAAGAGTCTTGGCTTTTTTATCAACTGAAATTTTAATGCAATATTCTTTACCGTCCTCTTTCGCTTCTCCCATATCAATTAGCTTTTTGAACTTTGTTATTGCATCTACGCCGTTTGCGACAATTTCTCTTAAAAATATGTCTTTGTCCGAATAAAGCCATTTCTTTATTATCGGCATCATATTTTCGCTTGATATTTTTATTTGTCCTTCTTTTTTCATACCTTCCACCTTTGTTGATTTTTATAAATTAAAAAGCTCCGCAATATGCGGAGCCTAAAATCGGTAAGTTATTTATTATTCTTTGCACTCGCAAGCAAATCAGCAATCGAAGTGCCAGAGATACTTCCTTCGCTCCAAGTAGAAAGCTCGTCATCACTGTTATGTCTTCTTGTGAAACGTGCTTTACGGTTGTCCTCGCCATCTTCGCTTGATTTGGGGGCACGGGGTGCTCTCTCGGGTTCGGGAAGCAAAGCCTTAATAGAAAGGTTCATTTTCTTCGCGTCAATGTCGAGCGCAATAATTTTCGCGTCTACCTCGTCACCAACGTTAAGCACAGACGCAGGAGTTTCAATTCTGTCATAGCTAATTTGGGAAACATGAACTAATCCGTCAATACCTTTTTCAACTTCAACGAAAGCGCCGAACGGAACGAGCCTTACAACTTTTCCGTGAATCACATCGCCAACTGCATAATTATTTACAGCAAGATCCCAAGGCTGGGGCTGCAACTGCTTATATCCTATAGATACCTTTTTATTATTCTTGTCAATTTTAAGCACTTTGAATTGATAGGTTTTGCCTATTTCAAGCACGTCCTTTACCTCATCTGTTCCTGTCCAAGAAAGGTCGGAAATATGAGCGAGACAGTCGAAACCGTTCACAGAAACGAATGCGCCGAAGTTGGTAGTGCGCTCAACTTTGCCGTCGACTATATCGCCAACTGAAATACTTGCAAAAAACTCTTCTTCTTTTGCTGCTTTTGCCGCTTCGTTAGCATCATGCTCTTCCTGCAAAATGACGCGCTGTGAAGCAATAATTTCTTTTCTTCCGGTTTTTCTTATTTCCAGAGCGCGAAGACGAAGCGTTTTACCCTCGTACTTGGATAAATCTTTTACAAACCCCATACGTATTTCTTTTGCCGGGATAAATACCGAGTAAGTTCCAAGCTGAGATACAAGACCGCCTTTATTAGTGTCTGTACAAACAACTGAAAATTCTTTTCCGGCTTCTATATCTGCGCTTAAAGATTCTTCCTCTTTCAGCATTCTTATCATTTTTTGAGAAAGTTTAAGGCTGGGCTTAAGCTCTACGACAAG
Source organism: uncultured Christensenella sp. (assembly GCA_910578655.1). GTDB lineage: Bacteria > Bacillota > Clostridia > Christensenellales > Borkfalkiaceae > Coproplasma. The sequence goes on along the minus strand of CAJTQE010000039.1, from coordinate 12,063 downwards.
CAAATCAATAGTTTCGCCGATTTTGTCCATATATTCGGACACATCATACTTTTCACAGTCAAGCTCATCTTTACTCAAAGCAACTTCTTTCTTTGAGAACGGCAGCAATATTTGCAAACCTTCTTCAGTTGCTTGCGAAATAGTTGCCTGAACTATCTGACCTTTTTTAAATTTTGATTCACTGTCGATTATAGAGTTAGTTGCCTTAACTTCTGTGTTTTCTTCCATTTTTAAGAGAACCTCCCGGGTTTGCGCATTCGGGGTTGACGCCCCTGAAACAATACCTATACTTTTGAATTTAATTAATTTGGAATAATCCATATCTTCGGAATTAGCAAGTCTGAAAACATTACTACAATATTTTAAAGCAATTTCGTATAATTTATTGGTGTTACTGCTGTTTAAACCACCGATAACAAGCATTGCTTCACACTTTTTAGCAAGTTTTTCCGTCTCGCTTTGCCGTTCTATAGTAGTATAACAAATCGTCTTGAAAACAGCAACTGTTTTTTCACACGCTTTTTCTAATATTTTCTATAATTTTTTCAAATTTTGTCGCAGAAAAGGTTGTTTGGCTGACTATACAGACGTTTTTATCATAAAGAATATGCGGAATATGATTTTCGTCACTGACAACTACAGCATTATTTCCGCACCACCCTAACAGTCCGACTACTTCAGGATGCGTTGGTTCGCCTGCAATTACAATAAATTTCCCCTGCTCGCTCTGCTCTGCAACGATTTTTTGGGTTCGCTTAACAAAACCACAGGTGCAGTCCACGATTTTGATGTCACGTCTTTGACACTCGCTATAATAATTTTTAGGTACGCCGTGCGAACGAAAGACAACCGTACTGTTATCGGGAACCTCATCAAGGTTATCAATTACTTTAAGTCCCTTTTCCTTTATGGCGTTGACAACTTCGTAATTATGAATTATTTCACCGAGTATATAAGCATTTTGGGTTTCAAGCGAAAGCGCGGTATCAACAGCGTGTTCCACACCTTTGCAAAAACCGCTGTTTTTCGCAATATAAATTTTCATTTATTTTTTTCTCTTTTTCTTGATAAGCAATGAATTGAGATTTTCATACATTTCAAATAATTTATTACGCAAAAAGTCGTCACATTTGTTTAAATCTTCTTCGGTGAGACGTTTATCGTAATATTCCGTAAACTCAATTGGTTCGCCGAAAAGGACATTCGACTTATGAAATAATTTTATCTTTTTAACTTGAACCATAGGAATTATAGGAGTTTTCATTTTTATGGATATTGCTGCCGCTCCACTTTTGAACGGAAGAAAAATTTCGTCAGTTTTATTCCTTGTTCCTTCGGGGAATATTGAAATGCAATCTCCAATTTTCAAATATTTCATAGCAAGCATAACGGCTTTCACATCCGTTCCGTCTCTATTTACGGGAATACATTCGCATTTTGTAACAAATTTTTTCATAAGTCCTTTTTCGAAAAGAGTGTTCTTCGCCATAAAGTGAACGACACGATTAGTAGAAACGGCTGGAAACACAACATCAAAAACACTTAAGTGATTACCTACAAATATATATGCCCTGTCATTAAACTGCGTAACGTTTCCGTGTTTTTTATAAGGAAAAAACGGACGGTACAGGAACGGTTCTGCACGACGCATCGCCCTGAACCATTTTGCTACGGGTCGGAGTTTGGCTTTCTCTTTTTTTGACATTATATTTTACCTTGAATTATTGCGCATATTTCGTTAGCTACTTCTTCTTCCGATAACTTATCTGTATTAATTTCCATAGCATCGTTTGCTTTAAGTAAAGGTGCAATTTTACGGTTTGTGTCCTGTGCGTCGCGCGCTTTTATTTCTCTCAATACGTCCTCAAAAGACTGATTAAAACCTTTAAGCTCGTTTTCCGCAAGTCTGCGATTTGCGCGGACTTCCGGCGATGCCGTAAGAAAAAATTTAAATTCTGCCGCAGGTAAAACGTTAGTCCCTATATCCCTGCCGTCGAGGACACAGGAGCTGTTTTTAGCAATCTTTCTTTGTAATTCTACCATTTTGGTTCTGATACAACCGTAAGCAGACACCACAGATGCCATTAACGAAATGTGCGGAGTTCGAATTATTTCAGAAACGTCCCTGCCATTCAAATAAGTTTTTTGAGTTTTATTTTCGTACTTTACTGTTATGTCTATTGAATCGGCAAATGATTTAACAGCCGACTCATCTTTACAGTCGATACCCGCGTTTTCGCATGCAAGCGCACACGCGCGATACATTGCGCCCGTATCAAGATAAAGGATATCGAAACGCTTAGATAATATTTTCGAAACGGTGCTCTTTCCGCTGCCGGCAGGACCGTCGATAGCAATATTAAGTTTTTGCGTTATGTCCTTTCTAAGATTCGCAGCTCCGTTAAGATAAACATGTTTTGGGGTCATTTCCGTTTCCGCCAAAACCATAACCCTTATGCAGAGCGGTAACGAATCGTCTATATCCGGCTCTATTGAAGAAAATAACGCGCAGTTAAAGAAACCGACCTCTCTGGCCGCCTTCGCCGGATAATACGAATGAATATCCGACGTATTGGAAAACATTATACATACAATATTTTCCGCGGCAAGTCCGTTCTCTTCAGTTAATTTTGTAAGCAACAGTTTTACATTCTTTTTGATTTCTTCTGCCGTATCGGCATTAACGGTTATCGCACCCCTTATAGCTTTCATAAGTTTATCCTTTATTTATATTAATTGATTTTTACGTTGTTCGCTATTTGCCCGTTCCAGAAGTTCGCCGTATAACCGCGAATTTTTGGGAATGACTTTACCTTTCCAATAAAAATTTTTGCGGCTTTCGGTATCCATACGCGAAACGGTTTCAGTAGCCTCGTCCGACGGCATAGCGCATATTTGACGCTGCCGTAAAGTATTCCTGCAATTTAAAGAAGCCACAAAGCTGTCCATACTTGAACAAAACACACCGTCAATGAAAAACCCGTCGTTTAATTCAGTCAATTCGGCTTCTTCAATGCGCGCTTGAATAGCAGCCTGCTTCCGCTTATCGAAATAAAATTTCTTTATCGCAATTACAGAAATACCGCTCATACCGACAATAATTAATAATCCGCTCGGCAGAAATATCCATCTTATCAAATCGAAAGCCATGTCACGTTTTGCGATACAATGACCGCTGTCGTCTATAACAAGCTCTATCTTTTTTCCGATTTGCGATTCGTAATACTCTTTATAATTGGTTTTATTCGCAACGGGATAATAAGTAACAGTGGAATAATATTTCCCGTTTATACCGTCTATATATTCACACTTATAGCCGCAAAGATATTTAGAATCGGCAGTGTCTTTTCGCAAAGTATAACTCACCACCGTACCTTCGACAGTCCGGCCGTTCATATGTATTTTCAATCCCGAAAGATTTAGCAGCATAATTTAGCCCCAACGTAATCAGCATTGAAAAGACAACAGTACAGCTACAATATGAAATTTTTTTGCATTTATTAACTACTTCGTCTGACATAATCGAGTTTATATACTGTTTCCGGCCGCAAAACCGGTCGAAAACGCGATTTGCAAATTAAATCCGCCGGTTAAAGCATCTAAGTCGAGCACCTCACCGCAAAAATACAATCCCTTAACCAATTTACTTTCCATAGTTTTGGGATTTATTTCCTTCACATCCACCCCGCCGGCCGTAACGATAGCTTCGTCAAAGCTACGCAACGACGAAATAATCATATCAAAATTTTTAATGGTTGTCAACAAACTCAACCTTTCGTTTCTTGTAATAGAGTTTATTTTTTTGTTTTGTGGAATACCGCACTTATCCAAAATTACGGGAATGATTGCGTTTGGTAAAAGCTGCTTCAAGCAATTAGAAATATTCTTATTCTTATAAATGTCAAAATCTCGCAATATACGATTATTCAACTGCTCATCGGTAAGCGCAGGTTTCAGGTCAAGCGAGAGTTTTACAGACTTTAAATCACACCTATTGATTAAACTTGATGCCGTAAGAATTATTGGACCGGAAACACCGAAATGAGTAAACAACATTTCACCAAAAATTTCCCGAACTTTTCCATTAAATTTTAAAGTAATTTTGACATTTTTTAAAGTCAATCCCTGCAGTTTTTTAAAGTACTCCCCGATCAGATTAAAGCCGCACAATGCCGGCTTGGGGTCAATTATCTTATGTCCAACCTGTTGCGCAAATTTGTAACCGTCGCCATCAGAACCCGTTGACGGATAACTAGTCCGCCTGTACAGATGATAACACAATCAATCGGGTACTCGCTTTTTTCTGTTATTATGTTAAACATAGTACTATTCAAATTTGCAATTTTTAACACTTTCTCGTTGAATTTAAAGATTACGCCCATATTCAAACAGTATTTTTCTAGACATTTAGTTACATCACTTGATTTGTCCGAAACAGGAAAAACCCTGTCTCCTCTTTCAGTTTTTAAGTTTAGCCCTCCATCTTCAAAAAACTGCATTGTTTTATGTGGTGAAAAATTATAAATTACCCCCATCAAAAATTTGCTATTAGAAACTACATACTGTAAAAAATCTTCCGGTGAACAGTCGTGCGTTAAATTGCACCTGCCTTTCCCTGTAATGTAAATTTTTTTTCCGCATTTTTCATTTTTCTCAAAGATTGTTACTTTATTTCCGTTTGCCGCCGCAGCATACGCCGCCATTAGCCCTGCTGCTCCGCCACCGATTACTGCTACATTTTTCATGCTCAACCTAAACAAATTATTTTTAATTCATTTTATCATATCGACGAGCAAAAACAAAATTAATTGAATATAAAAACTAAATTTATTTTGACAAAAAAGAGATGACGTGCGTCATCTCTTTATTTTTAATTTATTTTTAATAAAATAATCTATTTGCGAAGAATACTTACAGACTATCCAGAAAGCAAGCACTATTAGCGCCGCTAATAGTACCCAAATGAGTATACCCCACCACTCGGTAAAAGGTATTAATCCAAGCGAGTACGAGGTTGCAATAACTGCTGTTGCCCTGGTAACAATAATCATAATTAAGAAGTAAGGCCATGTCATTGAAGATAGTCCGGCAACAAAACAAAGTATGTCATCCGGAAACATTGGCAGCAAAAACATTATAGAAAGAATTAAATAGTCTTTACCTTTTAATTTTGATAACCATTTTTTTAGTTCTTCTTCACCTACTATCCAGCGCACCGCCTTTTCCCCAACCCATCTGCCTATGGCAAAAGCAACTATTGAGCCGAGCGTTATACCAATAAAGCTGTAAATACTGCATTTTAAAGGACCAAACAACGCAACACCGGCCGCAACTGTCACCGAACCGGGAACGGGCAATATAACCACCTGCAAAAAAGAAAATAAGATATATAAAAAAACAGCCATATTGCCGAATTTAGCAATATAATCCCTCAGCGCTTCTATGCTGCTAATTTGCTTAATTATTCCTGTTGCGCAAATAGCAAAAAAAACTACCGCCGAGATACAAGTAAAAATAAGCCCACAAAATATCATTTTGTATATAGCTTGTTTATTGAACACATAAAAGATAACGTATGATAAGATTAGCGCACCAAGCACACTCGAAGTAAGCGTTAACAGTAAAAGCAAATTTTTTTCAATAAAAGGTAAACTGCGGTATGATAGACCGTAGGCAGTAAAAACAAAGGCACCAGCACACAATAGCACCGCCGCCAAAATATTTACCATATGTTTTAATACTGCTCTGCTCTTTTTCATTAATTCGCCTATATATTTATTATATATAAAAAAGCGAAAATTTATAATTGCGCTTTATAATTTTTTATTGCATCGGTGGCAAGCTTGTCACAAACGTTGTTGTATTCATTGTCTGCATGCCCCTTTACCTTAATAAAATTGAGCTTGTGCGTTTTTGAAAGAGCGTAAAGCTGTTGCCACAAATCTGCATTTAACAGAGGTTTATTATCTGATTTGACCCAATTTGATTTGGCCCAGTCGTATATCCAACCTTTTAAAAACGCATTTACCGTATAAGCAGAGTCGCTGTAAACATCCACTTCGCACGGTTCTGTCAAGTTTTTCAGCGCCTCAATTACCGCTGTAACCTCCATTCTGTTGTTGGTTGTCTCGCCTTCGGCGGCAGAAATACGCTTTTCATGACCGTTGTACATCAACAACGCACCCCAACCGCCTACTCCGGGATTTCCAGAACAGGCACCGTCGGTATAAAGGGTTACTTTTTTCATTGCCTGTCACTCTCTTTAAGATAATTCACACTTTCATTGACTGCTTCGCCTATAATTTCCCTGAATTTATTATTTTCAAGAACTTTAACAGCTTTTAAAGCTGAATTGTCATTATTGCAAATTTGCATAGTCAATTTTGAGGTTGAACATTCTTCTCTTTGCATCAATTCCGTTGCACCGAGCACAGTTTGAGCAGCTAAAATTTCCGCTTCGCCACGTTTAAGCCCATGCTTAACACCCGCATCGATTAAACTGTCAATAAACATAAAAACGTACGCAGACCCGTTGACACTTAAAGCAGTAACCACATCAAGCTTACTTTCATCAACACTCAAAACAGTTCCTATACAATTAAAAAGTTTTGAAATAAATTCCAAATCATCTGCGGACGAATCAAAATCAGACATATCAAGTCCAACCGCACCGCTACCGATTTTCGAAGGAAGATTCGCAACCGCCCTTGCAATCTTAACGGAACTTGTGCCGAATATATTTTTAATTTGCCCTTTTTTGATTCCTTCGGAAAGGCTGATAATTTTAGACTGACTTATTCCGCCAACACTTTCGGAAAGCTTTTTAAAACTTTCAGCAGTTACTGCAATTAACAGAAATTCACTGTTTTCAAAAACGTATTTATTGTCGTTGATAACCGCAACGCCCAACTCTACATTTTCATTCGCGCTTTTATCATCGACTCCGCTTACAATAATTCTTTTTCTATTTAAAAAATCAGAAAGAACTGCACCTTTTATTAACGTTTGTGAAATAAGGTTATTTCCTATTACACCAAGCTTAAATTGTTTTTTCACAAAAAAATCTCCGAAATGGTTGACTTAAATTTTTTAATATTATATAATAACTATGCTTTTAATTTTTTAGGGGAGTAGCTCAACGGTAGAGTCGCGGTCTCCAAAACCGTCGGTTGCATGTTCGAATCGTGTCTCCCCTGCCAGACAGTTCCGTATTGTTCGGAACTGTTTTTTGTTATCAAAACTGCCTTACTACTAAAATAATATTAATAAGGATTTTAAATTAAAAATGACATTTATTGATTTATCTTCGCTATAAGAAATTTTAATTCTTTTTAATGAAAGACTTATAAAATACGATTTAACATTATTTGGGTAGATATTTTGTTAAAACAACCCATTTATCTTCATTAAACGCGTCAATATAACCAAGCGACCTATCAACAAGCACTTTTATCTTATTTATAATTACAAATTAACTTCGCTTTTGCGCCCGAATAAATTGCTATTTTGCTCTAAAATAGGTATAACTTCATTTTGAATAAATTCTGATACTTGTGAAGGTGCTCTGCCTATGAATTTTTTTGCATCCAAAATTTTATCTAATTTTCCGTGAACAGGCGAGAACGATTTATCTTTTTTAATAAGTTGTATTAAATTATTTTCCCCACCCTCTTCTTTTATCGCTTTGGTGGTTTGCATTGACAGCACCCTTATTTTTTCGTGCAGCTCCTGTCTGTTACCACCGGCTTTTACACATTCCATTAAAATGTTTTCGGTTGCCATAAAAGGCAATTCTGCATTGATATGTTTTTCAATTACCTTCTCATTAACAACAAGATTTTCAGTAATATTCAAATATAAATTAAGTATACCGTCAAGTGCAAGAAACGCCTGCGCGTTTACTATTCTTCTGTTTGCAGAGTCGTCTAATGTCCTTTCGAACCATTGCGTGCTTGCAGTAATAGCGCTGTTTACAGGTAAAGACACAACAAAACGCGCAAGCGCACTGATTCTTTCGCTGCGCATAGGATTTCGCTTATAGGCCATTGCCGAAGAACCGACCTGAGACTTTTCAAACGGCTCTTCAATTTCATTCATATTCTGCAAAATACGAATGTCGTTTGAAAATTTATACGCGCTTTGCGCAATTTGAGAAAGCACACTCAAAACATTGTAATCAAATTTTCTCGGATAAGTCTGACCTGTTACTGCAAACACTTTATCGTAGCCAAGCCTTTTAACAACACTATTTTCAAGCTCTTTTACTTTTTGTTCATCACCGTCGAACAACTCTAAAAAACTCGCCTGAGTACCCGTCGTACCCTTAACCCCTCTGAGCCTGAACGAAGCCTGCAAATTGACGAGATTATAATAATCCATCGTCAAATCTTGCAACCATAGAGTTGCTCTTTTGCCAACCGTAGTCAACTGCGCAGGTTGCAGATGAGTAAAACCGAGCGTCGGCAAATCTTTATATTTTAATGCAAAATTTTTCAAATTAGCAATTACGTTTACAAGCTTTTCTTTGACTATATTCAGCGCATCATTTATAATGATAAGCTCTGAATTACAATCAACAAAACAACTCGTTGCGCCCAAATGAATTATAGGCATTGCCGAAACAGCCTGATCTCCGAAAGCGCGAATATGCGCCATTACGTCGTGACGAATTTCTTTTTCGTATTTTTCAGCTTGCTCGAAATTGACGTCGTCAACGTATTTTTTCATTTCTGCAATTTGTTGAGACGTTATATTTAAGCCGAGTTCCATTTCGCTTTCAGCAAGAGCAATCCAAAGCTTACGCCAAAGCGTAAATCGCTTTTTATCGGAAAAATTTTCCGACATTTGTTTGCTTGCATACCTTGCAGTCAACGGGTTATTGTAAACAGAATTGTCCATTAGTTTTCTCCAATCAGCATTTTGCAGGTTGAGGATATTTTTCACCAAACGTTTCAACGGTAACTTTCTTCATCGTTTGCGGAATTTTGGGTTTGTCGTTCCAATCTGTTACGACGGAAGCTATTTCGTCAACGACTTCTATACCTTCTATCACTTTACCGAATGCAGCATACTGTCCATCAAGATGCGAAGAATTTTTGTGCATTATAAAAAACTGAGAACCCGCGCTATCGGGATGCATTGCACGAGCCATAGAAAGAACGCCGCGCTCGTGCTTAATATCGTTTTGCTTAAAATTATTGAGCGCAAATTCTCCCTTTATCTGATAGCCGGGGCCGCCCGTGCCCGTTCCTTTTGGGTCACCGCCCTGAATCATAAAACCTAATATAACTCTGTGGAAGATAAGTCCGTCATAAAAGCCGCTTAATACCAAACTTATAAAGTTATTGACGGTATTCGGTGCTTTGTCGGGGTAAAGCTCCGCCTTAATTTTTTTTCCGTTTTCCATTTCAAACGTAACTATAGGATTTTGCATAATTCACCTCATAAATCATTGTATTTGTCGAGTTTGACGCCTGCCTCTTTAAAAAGCTGCACCGAAAAATCGTCAGGGTATCCCTCTTTATAGACAACACGAGAAATTCCTGAATTGATAATTATTTTTGCGCAAATAACACAAGGTTGATGTGTACAGTATAGAGTACATCCTTCAACACTGCATCCGACTCTCGCCGCTTGAATAATAGCATTCTGCTCCGCGTGAACAGCATAACACACTTCGTGCATAGTGCCGCTTTGGACGTTCATCTTCTTGCGCAAACATTCTTTTTTGTCTACGCAACTTTTAATACCTTGCGGTGCGCCATTATATCCGGTTGCAATAATCCGCTTATCCTTGACTATTATTGCACCGACCTTTCTATTCTCTTGAAAACAGCTTGACCAAGTTCCTATTTGCTCGGTCATATCCATAAATCTTTTATCCCACTTATCCATAACAAACCTTCATTATATTTTGATAGTTAAATATTAACACAATTTTTCTCAAAAAGCAATTTTTTACATAAATATGTTTGATTTAATTTTCAAACGTTTATAAAATAACCATACAAAAAATTAATATCGGAGGATATTTCAATGAAAATAAAACCCCTTTTCGACAAAGTTGTCGTTGAAGGACTTAAAGCAGAAGAAAAGACGAAAAGCGGACTTTACCTTACTTCCGCCGCTCAGGAAAAACCGGCGCAATGCGTAGTCGTTGCCGTAGGTCCCGGCGGAGTCGTAGACGGCAAAGAAGTAAATATGCAGGTCAAGGTTGGCGATAAGGTTTTGCTTGCAAAATACAGCGGAACCGAAGTAAAGGTCGAAGACAAAGAATATACGATAATACGTCAGAGCGATATTCTGGCGATTGTCGAGTAAATAAAGGAGTTTTAATATGGCTAAACAGATTAAATACGGCGACGAAGCCAGAAAGAAGCTTGAAGCAGGCGTAAACATTATTGCGGATACAGTCAAAATTACACTCGGTCCCAAGGGCAGAAACGTGGTTCTCGATAAGAAATTCGGCTCCCCCCTCATTACAAACGACGGTGTAACTATTGCAAAAGAAATCGAACTCGAAGACCCGTTTGAAAATATGGGCGCTCAGCTCGTCAAAGAGGTTTCCACTAAAACGAACGATGTTGCCGGCGACGGCACAACAACTGCGGTTGTTCTCGCTCAGGCTATTGTCAAAGAAGGACTTAAAAACCTTGCCGCGGGTGCCAATCCCGTAATACTTAAAAAAGGCATTGCTTCGGCAGTTGAAACAGCTGTAACGAAAATTCAGTCCATTTCTAAACCCGTTGAAAACAAGCTGGGAATTTCTCAGGTTGCCTCCATCTCGGCAGGCGACGAGAAAATCGGCGAACTTATTGCTAACGCAATGGAAATTGTCGGAAAAGACGGCGTTATTACTGTTGAAGAAGGCAAAACTATGGCAACCGAACTGACTACAGTTGAAGGTATGCAGTTTGACAGAGGCTATGCCTCCGCCTATATGGTTACCAACACGGACAAAATGGAAGCCGTACTGGACAATCCCTATATTCTTATAACGGATAAAAAGGTTTCTTCACTTCAGGAAATTCTGCCCGTAATCGAGCCCATAGCTCAGCAGGGCGCAAGACTGCTCATTATCGCTGAGGACGTTGAGGGCGACGCGCTTGCCGCGCTTATCGTAAACAAGTTAAAGGGTG
>CAJTQE010000039.1:0-914 GCA_910578655.1 uncultured Christensenella sp. | reverse complement strand
ACTGAACTGCGTCGCGGTTAAAGCCCCCGGCTTCGGTGACAGAAGAAAGGCAATGCTTGAAGACATTGCAATTCTTACGGGCGGAACGGTAATTTCAAGCGATTTGGGATATGAGTTTAAAGACGTTACTACCGATATGCTCGGCAGAGCTTCGCAGGTAAAAGTTGATAAGGACAACACCACCATTATAAACGGCGCAGGCGACGCTAAGGACATAAAAGCGCGTGTATCGTCGATAAAGGCACAGATTGCGGAAACCACCTCGGATTACGACAGGGAGAAATTGCAGGAAAGACTTGCAAAGCTTGCCGGCGGCGTTGCGGTAATTAACGTAGGTGCGGCAACCGAGGTTGAAATGAAGGAAAAGAAACTGCGTATAGAAGACGCACTTGCGGCGACGAGAGCTGCCGTTGAAGAGGGAATTGTTCCCGGCGGCGGCGTTGCGCTCCTCTCCACTATTCCCGAGTTAAAAAAGCTTATCGAAACGCTCGACGGCGATGAAAAAACCGGTGCAGCAATAGTAATGAAAGCTCTTGAAGAGCCCGTGCGCCAGATTGCAAAAAATGCAGGATTCGACGGTTCGGTAGTAGTAAATAATATACTTTCTACAAAGAAAGCAAATTACGGCTTTGATGCACTCAAAAATGAGTACACCGATATGGTTAAAAGCGGCATTATCGACCCTACAAAGGTTTCGCGTTCGGTGCTTCAAAATGCAGCTTCCGTTGCGGCTACTTTGCTTACGACAGAGAGCATAGTTACCGATATTCCCACACCTCCCGCACCTGCACCCATGGGCGGCGCCCCCGATATGGGCGGAATGTACTAAATTATAAAACTTCAGAAACAAAATAAAAAACCACGGGTAAAACCCGTGGTTTTTCAATTTGGGGTAAAACCCCTTGTTCTAGCGA
>CAJTQE010000038.1:11987-16098 GCA_910578655.1 uncultured Christensenella sp. | reverse complement strand
TCCGAATGTGTCTTCCTGCCTATAAGGTTTGCATTTGTGTCACTTGCCGGGTCAAGGTTGGTTGCTCGCGCACCGACCATAGCCTCGTCTAAAGTTTCGCCAAAAACGATAATATCGTTAAAGACGTTCGTAGGTTTTGCGCTTTCTGAAAAAGAGAAGGTTGTTTTACCGCCCTTTGTTGTGAAAGCCCATAAAACGGGCTTAGTCATATCGTTAATGTCTTCCTGCGATGCGTCAACCCTTAATGCGCCCGTTTCATCATAGCCTATCCAGCTTACAAGCAAGGTGTTTAAATCAAGCAAAACATTAGAATATGCGCCACCAGACGAAGTTGTAATAGTGTGCGGCGCAAGGCACATGGACACGATTTGTCCGTTTATGGTAATTGTGCGACTATTGTAAAAGCTCGTGAATACGGGCAATACGCCGTCTATCATTTCCGCCTTATTTTTAGTTTCTTTATGGGTAAACTTCGACAGCCGCAGAATTCCAGTCATAGCCTCAAATATATTTGCGCGGTTGGGAATTTCGTATGTATTTTCGAGTTTTCCAAACAAAGAACCATCTAAATATGCCCACTTGTCAACCAGTGAATATGACGACTTTCTGCTGTTGGGTTTTAATTCGAGCTTAGGGTCGTCGAAATAGAATACCCCTTGTGGCAAGTAGAAATCTTGTCCACTTTGCAAGCGAATTCCCATTGAAAGTTTAACTTTATTACCGAACCATATTTTATTAACCGCATAATCAAATGCACCGTCAAGGTTCTCAAAGGTTACACTCGCTTTTCTTCGTTGTCCATTGTTTAAAGAAACGCTAAGCGAACCATCCTGAATAAAAGCTCTGCTGTTGGCGTAACCGCCATACCCGCGCTTGTAGTTGTTGTCAAGCGCAAAGGCAACGGTATTATCCGGGTTAAGGAATTCGAGTTTGGTCAGTTTTTTATAACGTTCGGGGTATTCTACTTCCTGAAGATATTGTTGATATGGTGTCAATGTTGCCATTACTTTAGTCCTCGTCCGTGGTATTCTTGATTACCTTAACGGTCAATATACCGAATTTACCCTCATCTTTTTCCGACGAATCAGGCAATTCAAATGTGGGCGCAGCCATAACCTTTGGTGTCCTTGCAATAAGAACTTCCTTATTTTCACCGCTAAGTGCAAAGGTCGTACCGCCATAAGGTAAAGGATATTTTGCAATAAGTTGACCAGTTGTTAAATCTACGTCGAAATCTACGCCAAGAACATCATCGTCAACACGCCAGCCGACGTCCGTTGAAAGCTGAATAATCGTGGCTTCACTTGCATCGCCTATCTCCACCCAAGGCAAAGATATTTTCTTTTGCATTTGGCGAGTTTTAAGGTTAGGTTCCATAGTAATGGCACCATTTGTGTGCACCATTCTTATATGCCCTTCCATATCGCGCATAAACAGTGTATAGGTTGTTGTTGAAAGGTCTTTAAGTTCTCTTTCAAGCTCAATACTGTCGTAGTAATTGTTGTCGCTCACAATGCCTATAAGGGCTTGCAGTGTGCCACTGTCATAATTCTGCACCGAACCCATTCTTGTCGGATAGCGCGTAAAATTCGCGGTTAGAGAGGGTGAATTGTTGTTTGATACAGAACCTTGCGAAATGTTGTACTCAAATATGTATTGCTTTACAACGTGATAAGCCTCGTCTTCTTCGCTGTATTCCGTAGCCAACAAACTATAATTTTTAAATCTCGGCGATATAGTTTTTTCTATTTCGACTGAAGACATAAGCGCGCCATTGTTATCGTAGGCAAATAAATGATAGCGGTAGCTTTTGCCGCTCACAATACCAAAGTCTTTAAGGCGCGTAACGAGTGAACTTGTTTTAGCAATCACTTTTAATTCACTGCTACCTTCTTCTTGTCTATATATACGGAACCCCCTATTTGTTGAAACAGTACCTATACCACCCTCAATATTGTAAGTGAAGTTTGCTGTCATATATAGTTGGTAGGTTTCGCTATTCCAAGACGGCTCAAACGTTGCGCCGCCACCTGCTCGTAATTCGTTCAAAATCGTATCGCCATTACCCTGAATTACGGAAATACAATCGCACCCTGCACCATTCTCGCCACCGTCTATCATTACGGAAGTAATCGCGTCCTGCGTGTACCGCACCGACGTTCTGGTCCAGTCTAACAACCTGTCGCCTTCGTATGAAAAAGCGTAAATATCTGTAGGCGTTATTAAAAGGGCGGTTTCTGAGTTGTCTGCTGCGATATTTAATTCGGCTTGAACATTGCTGCCGTTTGAGTTGAGAATATTTATCGCAATAAAGTTGCCTGTAACGTCTGAGTAGTCGTTACCCTGATATAGTACCCGACAAATTCTTCATCGTCCCACTGCTCTCTAATTTCGCAAATATACCCTTCTTCTGTAACGCACAAATCGCCGTTTTGGGGTGGCGGGTTAGTCGGCGTAAATTCGTTTAACGTTAAGTCATATCTTTGCTGTCCTACGCTTAAATCGTCGTAAGGGTAGTTCCAAGTATATTTGATTTTAGGGGAAATTCTTGACGCGGTTATTCTGCCATTATTTATATTCAAGAAATTGCCCTTGGGGGTAGCGTCATTTATTCTACCCTTCCATAAGACAGCCCACGGTCCCGTGAAGTTCATAGGGTTGTCTGTAACCTGATTCCAAGTTATTGTTGTATTTGCGGGTAACGTAACCGAGCCATTAGCCAGTGTATAAGTCCCACTGGCGCGCGCCGGGATAATAGTTGCATTATCAAGCACATCCCACGCAAGACCGACACTGTTCTCCGAGCGGTAATATTCTGCTGAAAATGAACCTGAATAAACGTCGGCTGTATAGCTCACGCTAAATCCAACCCAGCCCGAACTGATTTGTATGCCTGATTCTGTTTCAACCGTACAGCGCACTGCATAGTCTGTGTTGTTGAATAAGCCGTCGAGTTCGTAGGCAAGCACTGACGTATAAATGTTGCCCGTGTCCGCTAAGTGGTTACTTCTATCGTGCCCGTCGGCAAGTTCCCAGCGAACCCATTTGACTGCATCATCTTGCGCTTGCGTGTAATCTGCCGTAAACTCCGCAAATGCGGTATTTAGCGTTTCGCCGTCATTTATACTTAATTGCAGTGTGGGGGTTGTTCTTGTAGTTATTGCCGATTCCGAAATCTGTTGCACGAAATCCGCGCCGAAATTAGCGTTATATTGAGGTTGGTCGCCCCAAATTCTTATAGCTTCTTCGGGTGCAGTGCCGTTAGCGTTAAAGCCTGCAGTAGTGAGCACTATGCGCTTTGTATTTTCTTCTCTCGTTTCTATCCAACCAACGCCGTTTGTAAAGCTATAATGGAATGTTATACTATCATAATCTTCATTCACAGCAAAATAAACTGCGCCATTAGAGTACTCGTCGCTCCATTCGTCCAACACAAAATAATACATTTTGCCTTTCTGGGGTGCAGCCAAAGGTATTGAAACTACAGTATTTTGAGCTTTAAACCATTGTGTGATCCTAAACTTATAATCGTTACCGTCGGACAAACCAAATTCACTTGCCCAAGTTCCGCCCGATATGTAAGAAAAGTAAACAGATTTTCCGCGCTGGTTGGTACCATTAAAAGGGCATCTCGTTGTTAAATATCCTGTCGATTTAATGAAATTAGACTGAGCATTGTTAGCGTACATATCAATTTGAAAGCCTTGAAGTGCGCTATTGCCGTTTACTTGCCACTGAATATTTACCTTATCGCTTGCCGCAACCGTACCGCTATTTGTGAATGTGGACGGTATTATTTGGGTAGGCTCGTAAATCGCCATAATTCTATACTCCTTCTCTTATTTGTTGGGAATAATCTTTGCAAGCGAGAATAATTCAGCTACGCTCATTGTCTGTGAATTTTCGCTCACAGTCATTCCGTTTACAATTACTTGCCCGCTATTATCTACTCTATTGTCAGTGTTACCGAAATTGCTTTGTGTCATGGGCGACTGGCTGTATTTATGAGCTTTCTCGAACATAATTCCCATATCACTTACATACTTATCCCATTCCGCATTTCGCTTAGGGGAAAGAATCATTGAAGTGAGGTCGGGGTCATTGATAGTTT
>CAJTQE010000038.1:9418-11977 GCA_910578655.1 uncultured Christensenella sp. | reverse complement strand
GGCGTTCGGTGGGTTTTGCCATAAAGCCAGAGCAGCCAGCAATACCACCACTATCGAATACGCCATAAACGCTGGCGGCGGTTTTCTTCAAAGCATCGTAGTTGTTTTTACCGTTATCGTTCCAAAACGAACTCCAACCATCTTGCTTTCTAAGCCTAACAATACCACCGTCAAGACACCCATAAATTTCGCCATCGTAACCAAAAATTGACCTGTCGGCTAATCCCATTTCAGCAATGGCTTTCTTGAGCGTTTCATCGTTTGTTTCGCCAGCATTTTCAATTTTGTATGTTACCCCAGCCCAAGTAACATCACCATTGTCGCCAACCTTGCTCTTGTTAATGCCTTTGCCTGACGCGCCTTTGAGAACAACGATTTTATCTTTTGCAATATCTACTTCACTCTTTTGTTTTACGGGTTCTGGTTCGGGCTGTGGTGCAGATACAGAAGGTATTGGCGTGTAATCGGGCGGCGTATCTTTAATTGGCTGCGTCACGTCAACCTTGGTTACGTCTTTAATTGCGCCTAATATATCGGTAAAGAAACTCGGCAGCTCGCCCGTAAAATTTCTTATATCAAATGAAACTTCCAAAATGCTGTCAGCAATTCCAGACATTCCATTAACTGCACCCGCGATACCGCCAGCAAGCCCGGACATTTCACCAGCAAAGCCAGCCATTTCGGATGCATAGTCAGTGTTTAACAATAGGTAGGGAGCAACCTCATTTAAAACGCCTACCACTTCGTCGTTAGTTGTCTGACCAGATTCGAGCAGTTCAATAATCTTGTTATAAGCCGCTTCTTGAAGATTTTGTTGCGCCTTTAATAAACTTGCCTCTGCGCTTTCTATTTTATCCTGCGCTTCTGCGATTTTCTTTTCGTCGGTTTGCCATTCCCACTGCCCAGTAGAAGTGTTAAAACGCCTAATAGTGGCTTCATTTTTTGCGTTTTCAAGTGCTCGCTGTGCTTCTAAAACTTCTTTCTGTGCTTCTAAAACAGAGAGCTTTTTTTCTTCCCATTCGTTGCTTGATTTTTCAGCGTCACGCAACGCTTTGAGCTTGTCAATAAGGTCGCCATAAAGACTTGTAACCTTTGAAATATCATTCGCCCATTCTTCAACGTGCGCTTTATATTTACCGATATAACCTGAAAGACCTTCGTTTATGAATGCAATAATGGCGTTCTTTTGCTCGTCAGTATAATCGGTAGTTTCTTTGATTATTTTCTTTAATTCGTCGTAAGCATCACCCGCCTCCGCCGAAGTACCCATTGCGCCGTAATACAGCGAAGAAAGTGTTTCGTTATTGAGGACCGTTGCTTTTGCAAATAAATCAAGGGTACTTCCCTCAATATTTTCAATATCTTTAAGGGTACTTTCTATGTCGTTTGCGACATCTCTAACCCCAGACCACGCCTTGTGAAGTTCTTTATATTTGCTACTGCTTTTACCATTTCTGGCAGCTTCAACTTCAAGAGCAGTAGTGAGTTTATCTTGCCAGTCGCGTAAAAGGTCAAGGTTTTCCTGTGAATAACCGATTTGTATTGTATCGTTATTTACAAACTTATCGTAACCACTTATCCCGGCATAATCAAAGGAATCTTTCAATTCCTTCATTTCGTTTTTATCGCCACCGCCCATTGTGTTGTCAATGGCGTTGCCAAGATATTCTTTTGCGTCCTCTAATTGCTTTTGCGCATCTTCATAGTCGCTTTGAGATTTGATAGCCGCCGCAGTGCGAACTGATTCTATGTACTGCTTAACAGAACCTGTTAAATCGTCGTAACCAACACGCAAAGAAGTTAAATCGTCGTTTTCTACTCCGTAACTTTCCCGTAATTGGTTAGACAATTTAATAAGCTCGTTTAGGGCTTCCGTGCGTTCTTCTTCACTTGCAGAGGCATCACCCAAAACGTCAGCGTACATTTCCAAAGATGCTATATTGTCTTGCAAGGCTTCATTGGCTTCATTCAAGGCGTCTACGGCATCGTTTATCGTTTCAATCGCTTGTACAGCCTCTTCTGTGGTTGCTTTAATTTCTTCGCGCGCCGCATCCGCATTATCGTTACAGCATTGCACGATTGCTTGAATAATTTCAATGACTGCCGTAACAGCAAGCAAAATCCAGCCAATAATAGGAATTGACGCTAATAGCGATTTAATGCTTGCGGCAACGGCTTTAAAACTCACCGAAAGTCCCGTGTTGGCCGCAGTTAAACCAAGTGAAGTAGTAATTTCTGCGCCTTGTGCTGCTGTTAATGTTCCAGACACAACAGCTTCTTGAATGGTTGCCTGTATCTTTGCTTTCTTTTTTGCTGATAACTTTGTAAGTGCAGTTGAAAGTCCAGCTTCTGTTATGACTTGCTTTGCTTGTGCACCCGTAAGTTTACCGCTCGCAGCAGCGGCGGCTATATCTTGTATAACCTGTTGTTTCTGCTTAATGGTAAGTTTTGATATTGCTGTAGCGTCAGCAATCGTGGCAGTTTTGTTTTTAATAAGCGCAGAAGAATAAGCGTTTACTCGCGCCGCCGCTTCCGACATTGCTTTATTGCGTAATACGG
>CAJTQE010000038.1:5981-9332 GCA_910578655.1 uncultured Christensenella sp. | reverse complement strand
CAAGCGCGTCAGCTACCGTCAATAAACCACTCGCCGCATCCACACCAATTTTCTTAATAGTTAATATACTTTGTGCACCGTTTAAGAACTCTTGCCACTGTGCATTGAGCGCATTTAATTTTGCGGTGTATGTATCAAGGTAATCCTCATTCTGCAACATTGAATAGCCGTCCGAGCCATCCATATTTGAGAGCGAGGCTTTTACTTCTTCCATATTTCCCAAAAGGGCTATGAAATAGTTTTTACGGAAAGTATTAGCTGTAGTATAGACGCCCGCGAGGTCGTCATATATTTCTTCTAAGTCGCCAGCAAGCGCATCTTTGAGTGCTGATCCGTCCTCAGTATCGAAGTAAGCATCAAGTTTATCTGCCTGCTCAACCGTTAAATGTTGAATTTCGTCGGATACGGCGTACCAGACATCGAGTATGCTTGCTGCGCCTTTTTTGTATTCTGCGACAACATCCGCGACATTATCGGAAAGTGACGCAAACACATTAAGCGCGCTTGCTTTGGTTGAATACTGAATGAGTGAGTTTAATGCTGTACCAAGGTTTTCACCGCTACGACCAGTTGCCGCTGATAAAGCAGTAATTAAAGCGATTGATTCCTCTAAGGACAAATTTGCGTTTGTCGCAGACGACCCCATACGTTGCAAAGCGGTCAATAGTTTGTCAGTTGTAACTGCTGCGTTGTCTTGTGTAATATTTAATTTATCAATAACGCTTTCAAGCTCGCTTGCCTCAATTTTATACTGTGTGAGGATTGCGATAAGACCTGCGCTGGCGTTTGTTGCATCTAATTCGGCGGTATTAAGACCGAGCAATGCTGCCTCGGTAGCTTTTATCGTATCTTCCCAAGAAAGACCTGTACGCGCAAAATCCAGAGCAATAGCTTGCACATTTTCAAACGTCTGACCGTAATCTTGTGCTAAACCATAAAGCGCACTTGATATTTCCTCGTCAGCAAGACCGGGCATAACGCGTTGGAACGCAATTACAGTATCTTCTGTTTTTACAAGCGTTTCATTGAGCGTGCGAAGAGCACCCGTTATAGCCTGTAGGGGCTTCATAACGAGCGTCGCTGATAATTGCCATACTAAGAATTTTTTAATTAGCGAAGTTATACTGTCGCCACTTTTTTTAAGTGCGGCGGTATTTCTCTCTACTGTCGTCGTTTGCTGTTCAGTTTCAACGCGAGTTGTAGCAATACTTGTAGATAAATTATTATAGCCGCTTGAAAGCTCACGAATTTTGACGAGCATTGCCTCGTTTGCGGCTTCACCATTCTTTAATTTACTGTTATAGTTTTCAAGTGTTGTAAGCGCGCCTTGTGTTTCATTTTTAAGACTGTCGAACGTCCCAGCAGGATACTGCTTTTCAAGCGACTTTATGGTTGAAAGTAAATCGGCATATTTCTTCTGTAAGCCGTTTACCTGCGACTGTAATGTTGTAGCGGACTTCGCATTATTGTCGTGCGATTTTTTAAGGCGTTCTTCCGCTGCCTGTAAATTGACAGCTGTAATCTGTGTTTGTTTTTGGGACTTTGCAAGCCTCTCTTGCGCGATAGCCAGATTTACTGACGCAGTTTGTGTAAGTATCTTTGCTTTCGCTAACCTTTCCTCTGCCGTTTGAAGATTTACAGTTGTTATCTGCGTTTTAATCTGCGCTTGATTAAGCCTTTCATTCTCTATGGCTTGCTTTGCGGTCTTCCCTGCAAGTCTGTCCGACTGGTCCGCTAAAGTCTTAAATTTCGCAGTGAGAGCGTCTATATCTGAAAGAAGTGAATTCTTTATTGTAACAGTAGATAAAGACTGGGCAATCTCTTTAATCTTGCCTTCTAATTCACCAAGCCCTTGTATGGCTTTCTGTTTTTGTATATCTACCGAAAGAATAATTTTTGCCATAGACTAACTCTCTTAATTGCTAAAATAAAAGGCTATGAATATTGCATTACTGCAGTACTCATAGCCCCTCTTGGCTCTTGCCGTTGCCCGCTTGCAACGGCGATATGATTACGACTAAATTGTGTAGTCGATTGTATTCAAAAGTTAAAATGAAGTTTCGTTACCGTCGGCAGCAATTTGCCCGGTCTGAATAACATCTAAATCTTTATCGGCATTGTTCATACCACCAACGAACGATATTTCGGCTTGCTTGCCTTGTATCATTTCCGTAACGAAGTTATCCCAGAATGGACGAGGTGGTATCTTGCGCTTTCCAACATACCATTGATAACCTTTTCCGAGTTCAATTACTCGTATAAGGTCGTCGTTGTCGATTTCCTCGTCATAAAGTGAGTGTTCGCCAGTCGGCACATAGCCAAATATAAGCGTATTGTCAACGACTGTTGCGCCGATATTTTCGCCTGAATTAAGCGGTGTACCGTATGACGGGTTCTCACTTCTTCTTAAATAAACTTTGGGATCGTACATAGCATAAACATCTAATTCGATATGCTTTTTTAACGCCGCCGACATATCGGACGAAACAGCGTTTAAACCTGCGCTGACCGCCTTATTTATTCTCGGCGTTAAAACTTCAAAATCGTTTGTTATGCTTTCAATGCCCGTTATGGTAAAGTCCAACATAATTGTACCTGTCGATTATGCGGGGCGTTGTTGAATTCGCCATGCACTTCTATCTGTGAAAAACAGTTCAAACCTTTCACAGAATGGCTGCCCTTGCGTTACTCGAATAATCTCACGCACGGTAACTTCTTTATCTGTGCGGTGTAAACTTTCAAGGAATGATTCCGAGCCCTTTCTGCACGCGCTCGTTATTGTCCTATACATAACAATAACTTCGCTCATTTTGACGGTAGAATCAAGCGTATATTCGCCATACAATTCTTCCGCTTTATCGCGGTTCTTTTTATACATAACGTCAAGTATTCCGCTTTTAATGCTTGAGCAAACGGAAAAATATTGCCCGTCAACTACCACATTTTTATCCTTATTAACGCCGACATATATTGTATAGCCGAGCTTTTCGGTTACTCGCTTAAACTCTATTAGACGACGACTACAGCAGATAAACCTATCAAATATTACTTGCCGTTCATATATACGCACCCGGCGCGGTTTTCCGTTTTTCTCGCCCATTAAGGTTGAGCAAAAGAAATCACCCTTTACTATTAAACTTTTTGGAATATTACTTATCTGTGTTTCGTTAATATCAAGAAAGTCTTCTACGATAAGATTTTCGGGAAGTTGCTTTATTTTACTTCCCCTTAAACTTAAAAAGCCGTACACAATCAGGTTGTCGGGCAGATACTCGATTTCACTTTCAGTCAAATCAAGGCTACCGCCGTCTTTTTCCATTAACTCATATATCGTATCAATAGAATTCACCA
>CAJTQE010000038.1:3646-5957 GCA_910578655.1 uncultured Christensenella sp. | reverse complement strand
TTATCCTATGCCCCCGACCAAACATATTCAGTCGGGGGAAGGATACCTATTTTATTTTGACTTAGCCTGCTTGAACCACAACCTTGCAAACCGCCGAAACGGACTCGTTTGCTGAAAGGGTAATGTTCATTTCAGTTTCACCTACGGTTACGCCTGTAACTACGCCGTCTTCGTCAACCTTGGCAATCTCTGTAGTGGGTACGGGTGCAGGTTCTTCCTCACCGTCTGCGTTCACCGCCGCCGTTGCTTGCTTAATCGCAAATACAAGGTCGGAATAGTCGGGGGTAACGATGGAATTGTCGGGCATTACATAGTAAACGGGGGTCTGAACTTTGCCGCCTACCTTTACTACCACCTTACCGCGCATAACTATAAGGTCTTTGACTGCCTGCGTTGTGTCGCCGCAAGGTACATAAACCATATAGCCGAATACGCTCTGGTCTTTTGCGCATTCCGAGCATTCCGTGTCGGTTTCGTCGTAAGCCAACGCCGAGAAACTCCACGTCGTGTTTGCGTTTGTGGTCTGCGAACCGTCAACGCCTGCGTCGCCGTCAATGAACTGCGCACGAGGAATGAATGCGTACAAGTAACCCGCAAGCGAGCTGTTCTTGTCCGAATTGCCCTGCGCCTGATATACAGCCATCTTGACCATAACGCGCGCTACGACGGGCGAGAATGTCGTAGGAATGGAAAGTTCCTGAGCACTTGCAACTTCAACGTAGTAAAGTACGCAATAGGTCTTGCCTTCTTCTGCAACAAAGCCCTGAATTTCTCTCGATTTGGGGTCAACGCCGTAGTTCTTGCCGTCGTTGCCGACATAGCACGAATAATACTCGTTGTCAACGCTTTCACCGTAAGCCGAAACGGGCTTTCTCGAAACGACAAGTTTAGAGTCTTTCGCTACGATATTCTCTCTGAAAGGAACCGTACCGTTATATCTGAGCGTGCCACCCGTTGCAAGCTGTCTTGCTTCAAGCGAGAAGTCTGCCGCCGTAACTTCGCCCTTAAATGCGGACGAATCGGGAATGTTGATAACTACGGGCGCGCCGATACCTGCACGGATTTCGCCTGCGTTACACGAAGTGCTTAACTTGGACGAGTCAATCTTGTTGGTGTAACCTATCAAATCGCCCGTCTTAACGTCGTGTGCCCACATATCTGCGGTGCCCTTAACATACAATGACGAATTGTTTAATTTCATATTTTATCTGCTCCTTATAATTTTTGGTTTCGTCTTTTTAATTACCGTCTTTGCCGACGATTTTATCCAAATCGCCTAAGCCAGAAAGTTTTCCACGCATTTCGCCGAAAGAAATAAGTGCCGCCGATCCGTTCTCGTTTCTATCGAAACACCACGACGGGAAAGGATTGCCTTTACTGAATTTAACCATTCCGCTTAATTCCGCTTGTCCGAACATATCAAATCGTTTTCCGCGCTCTATTGCTTGTCTTCTTCGCTCAAACTGTAATACTGTCCATTCGTTCAAGTCTTTCTCTTGCAGAAGGCTTTGGTAGGCTACCGATGCAATCATAGTGTCTGTGTCGATTTTTAATTCGCTCGCACCTTTGGCTGCTAAGTCTTCTTCGGCTCTTACAAGGTCGGGGTTGTCGCTTTCGTCTGGAAGCTCAATCCCGTTTTGGGTTGCCAGCAGAGGTCGAATATCTATATCGAAATCGTCTGGCGTAATTTCGACGGTGTTCCCGTCTTGTGTAACAACTACTTTATTAAGAATTCTTTTGTCGCCAGTTTCGGTGTAGATTGTTTTGAGAGCGTCCTCTCTTTTGTATTTGAGCCGCAATGATAAATACAAAAATCTGATTATTCTCTCAAAGAAACCTATCGAACTTCCCGTCGCAAATAAGGTATCATAGTCGATAGCCCACATTGCGGTAAGAAACGGCATACTCAAATACTCAAACGATAAACTCGAAAGGCTTGTCATTCGGATTGCCAGCGCATTCCTTACGTCCAAAAATTCTTCGTAGTGTTCCATTTTTATGGGGTAGAATTTGAGCTTTTTCCAAGTCAGGGGTTCGCCCTTTCTTATACTTGCTCGCACTTCCCATAACATTGCTGTTTCATTGCCCATTATTTATTCTCCTGCAATTATTTTGCAATGCTTTATATCAACGCGCTAACCACGCGATTGACGCAGTGTACAACTCTTTGCATATTCAGAGTTGATTGTTTCACCCTTTGTTGGGCAGTAACGCTGTAAAGGGCACATGTAGTCATTTACAAGCACGTCGGGGTCTGTCTTTTCAATGTCAACCCCTTCGTCCACCATTTTTGTACAAATGAAAGGCTTCC
>CAJTQE010000038.1:1348-3626 GCA_910578655.1 uncultured Christensenella sp. | reverse complement strand
GGGCATAACATAGTGTTTATTGTTCCTTTTAATTAAAGTCCTTCGAGAATCAATTCAAATGATACCGATTGTTCTTCGCATTCCGCTGCTACTTTCAAGGGCGTATTGTCTGCGCCGATGCAGTAAATAGTCAAAGCGTTATCTTCAATGGTTGCCTTGTAGTTCTTCTTATTTGCGCCAGAGAATGACCACGAAACAATTTTATCTGTCTGCTGCGCATTCTCAAAAAATGCTACCGTAACCGTAATGCTTTCGTACTGCTCTACCGCCGACGGCACAACGCTTGTAAACGCTATATACGGCTTGAAGTTGGTTTCCTTGACAACTAACTCGACTGTCGCCGAGATTGCCGTATTTTGCGCCATTCTCGCGGTAATCTGCACTTTTCCGACACCTTTACCAAAAACAACGCCGCCCGCGTCGACTTCGGCAATATCCGTGTCTGAGCTTTCCCACAACCAAGTAACCGGGTATTCGTCCGTTGGCGTGGTCACTTTCTTATCTTTAATGAATACAGCGTCCAACTTAATTGTTGCGTTTTGGTTAAGCTCGCTTTCGCCGATTATGTCAGCCTCAAACGACCTTAACTTTCCGCCAGCAATTCGATTTTCAATATCGTCATTATCTGTCGGCTCTTGAATACGCAGAGAGAAATTTAAAATGTGCGAACTGTCGTAATCGCCTGTGAATTCTTGTATGAAGTCTGTAAAGCCAGTTACCTTAAAGGCTTTACTGCCAAGAATAATTATTTTATCTGTGTCAAGCTCACGCTTTGTAACCTCGTTAAGCTGGCACATTGCGTTAAAGTAACCATTTAAAAGAACTTGGTCTGACGGCGCAACGTTGTCGTTGCCCTGCATGGCTACTTTATCTATTACTAACGGCTCAGTCATTATATTGCCGTAATAATCGTAATAATTGAATGAGGCATTACACCGTCTGATTATCGCTGTGGCTTGTGCCTCTGAAATATTTGAAGGGTTGGCGCATAACCAAACATTACCCATTGTTTCAACTTTTGCGCCTATCGGGAAGTATTCAATCTCGCGGTCTTCAAATAATATCGTTTTGAAGTCGTCTATTTGCGTTGTGGCGCTTGAATTTGAACGAACGTCTGATAAACGCATAAAGGTTGTTGTATATTCATAGAAATCTTCTAATAAGCCTTGCACTCTCGCTTCAACGAAATCGCTTGAATACTTTGCGCGAGCTTCGGTAAACTGCTGTGTACGAATAGCGAGATGCTGTCCTTGTCTGTCAGCGTATTTAGTAGGCACATTAGTCTTGCCTTGCGGTATTCCGCCGCCCTGCAATATCGCACCTTGTATATATTTTTCGCTATTGTTTGCCATAAGGTACCTCCACGCTTTGCTGTTTAACCGAATTGACCATTTCCAAGGCGCGGACCGTTATTCTTTATGGGTTCATTTTGCGTATTGCTCTTTACTTCCAAACCGAGAGTAACTCTGCGCCCGAAATTGCTCTTACCGTCGCCCAAAAGTAGGGTTCCGCAATCGGGGTGTTTTTGGCGGTTGAAATAGAATGTACCGACACCGCCCATATCTATTCCGTGGAAAGCCTCTATAATGGCTTGTTCCATAGCGAATAGTCTTGAATACGATTCGTTAAGTTTTGTGTTAGCTTCTTGCGTGTTATGTGTCCATATATCGAACGTTACTGCCAGCTGGACGTGTAAATCGTCAGATGCTATCGTTCTGCCCATATACACATAAATGCGCGTTTGAGCCACCTGCTCAACGCCCGGCGCAAAAGGCTGGGGAATAAGTCTGTATCCCTTCTTATCGTCCGCAGGTTCATCAGGCTTATCGGGGTTAAACAGTACTTGCTTTTTCTGCTGTGGGGTAGGTAAAGGGTTGTCTATCGGACGCGCACCGTCGTAATAAAGATATTTCCACAGGCGCACCCTTGCGCGCTTGTTATCGTCCTTGGGTTCGTATGTACCGTCGGGCATATCTAAAAGGTAGTCCATTACTCTGCGGGGTATCTCGTCCGTATCGGACAAGTCGTAAAACCCGCCGTAAATTTTATCGTATGGATACCATTGCGATTCAATCGTTGCCATATCTCTTAACCCTTTCTATATAAATGAACTTTGCCAGTCCACAGATAGACGAATATGTGCTCGAATAACCAGCCCGCAATATCACCGCATACAAGTGAAATTTCGCCGTCGTCCTTAACCTTTACTTTAAAGCAAGGCAGCACAACCCAGCCAACGCAATCCGCGTCAATGTCTTTAGTTATTTCGTCGTCCACC
>CAJTQE010000038.1:0-1329 GCA_910578655.1 uncultured Christensenella sp. | reverse complement strand
CCGTCAAAAAGCTCGTCAATTTCGTTGTTCATATTTATGATTTCTTCTCGCTCACAAATTTCTTCGTTTCCGCGTTACTTGCTTGCGTTTCAAGTTTGCCTGCGGCAACTTGAAGTTTCGCTATGTCAGCACCGCGCTGTTGAAGTTGCTCGGTTGCTTGCTTTAAACTCGAAGTCAACGCTTTAAGGTTATCGGGGGTAGAAAGCAAATTCACGCCCGCAAGGAAACGTTCAAGCGCATCGTTTCTTGTCGCTTTTAGGTTAAAGATTTTTATGTCAAGCAATTTCTTTAATTCCTTGTAATCGGCAAGCAAATCGAAAATAATATGTTTAACTTCGGTATTGCCCTTAAACCGTTCGAGTTGGTTCATAGGGTGTACCTTGGCGTATTCGTCGTAATCTCTTGTGCTGAAATTATCAGGAACTTCAACACGCAAATAATGTCTTAAAAACAACTGCATGAGAAAGAGTTGTTTCTTTTGGGGGTTTTCTTCCCAAAGTTGCGGAAGGGTGATAACCTCGTCGCTCTGTATTTTCTGCGCCGAAATTTCGACGGGTTCCAACACAGATTCGGCAACTGCCTCCGCGAACGCCATTTTATCTTCAAGCGGAATGTACGTCGCCGCGCCCTTAATAAGTTCTTCCGTTATTTCAAATTTCTTTTTTTGTGCCATAATGGGTATCTCCTTTCCAGTTCCGAATTATGTTTTTTAAAATTTATATTAACCCCGATGACGGGAGTATTTTTCTGATTGCAAGGTTTCTTTCCAAAGCTCTCATTGCACTGTTGAGGTCGCTTTTGTACCGGGCAAGACGTTCAGTATCCGTCTTTTCCTTGTTCGCCCTGTTCTGTTCGCTGAATGACCTATCTTCCACTTTTGAAACGTTTGAAAGCCAGTCATTGTTAAAGCGCGTCTGCCATACAACTTGGAAACAAAGCCCAAGTATTCGCATTATTTCAACGGAAAGGTCTTCTTTGAAGTAACCGTCCGTGTAGAAGTCCATATTAAATACGGTACCTTTTGGTATCGGGTTTTCCGCACTGGCCGTAAAAGTAATTATGCCGTTTTCGCTATCGTATTTTACAAGATCCGTCGGCGTTAGAATTACACGTTCGCGCTTATCGATGGTTTCTATTTTACAACTGAAAAGTTCGTAGCCTGCGCCGTTCTCTAATGCAACGTTTGTTTCTTCCGTAATGTCTTCTTCGAGTATATATTTTGTGCTGCCGTATATCGGCTCAATAAGTTTCGGTGAATCGGGTGTACCCATTAAATAGGGTATCATTCCGCTTGGTGTAGTAAAGTTAGGAATAGCGGCTTGCAGATAT
>CAJTQE010000037.1:5027-16564 GCA_910578655.1 uncultured Christensenella sp. | reverse complement strand
GTTTGTTATGCTCACGGCAGAATGGACAGAGATACTCTTGAACACAGTGTTTTTTCGTTTTATCGCGGTGACAAAAATATTCTTGTTACCACGACGATAATCGAAAACGGTATAGATTTGCCTAATGCCAACACGATAATCATAATCGATGCGGACAGACTTGGAATTTCACAATTATACCAGCTGCGCGGACGTGTGGGAAGAGGCAGCCGACTTGCTAACGCTTATTTTATGTTTAAACCGCAGAAGGTGCTTACTTCGGATGCGGCTGAAAGGTTAAAGGCGATTATGCAGTTTACCGAACTCGGTTCCGGGTTTAAGCTTGCAATGCGCGATCTTGAAATTCGCGGAGCCGGTAACGTTTTGGGTGCAGAGCAACACGGACATATGGATAGAGTCGGTTATGAGCTGTATTCTAAGCTGCTCAAAGAAGAGCTTACCGGTGAAAGTCAATTTGCGGCAGAACTTGACATTAAAGCCACTGCTTATATACCCGAAGCATATATAGAATCAAGCGCAGGCAGAATGGACTGTTATAAGCAGATTGCAGAAATGAGAACCGTTGAGGACTATAAACGTGTCTGTTTGTCGATTGAGGATAATTACGGACCTATGCCGGACGAAGTGCTTAATCTTATGATTATCGCCGTTTTAAAAGCGATGGCGACTAATTTCAACGTCAAAAGAATAGAGGTCGACAGCAACGCGGGCGTATTGGAACTGCCGTCAATCAATGCTTTAAAAAACGCAGGACTTAAAGCCGCTTTGGATAAATATTCAGATAGAACTTCGCTTTCTATGGCGCAAGCACCGCTTATCAAATTTCGCCCTCGCAAAAATCCCGCTAAAACGATGCTTGATATGACGAAATTTTTAAAATTTGCATCAAGTTTTGCTTAAATTAATGTAAAATGATTTGCTTAAATTTTTAAGATATTATATAATTATCAGTGAGTTTTATATTAGGGTAATTGTGATAATTTACTCTGACCTGAATTGCAGGAGAATTTTATGAAGAAAAAATCATTTGCGGCAATTGCATTAACTTCGTGTATAGCGCTCGGAGCTACTTTTACCGGGTGTTCGCTTATTTCAACGAATAACAAACTTGATATGGAGCGAGTTATTGCAACTGTCGATATTTCAAAATCGGATAAGTTCGACGCTGAAGATTTAGAAACTTATAAAAGTGCGGTATCTTCGACTAAAATTATAAAAAGGGAGTTGATTTCATACTTCCTTAATGTGGGCTATTCTTATATCCAAAACGGGTCTTCTTATGAAGATACTTTTAACGCGCTTATTAACGCGCTTATAGATAACGCAGTTTTAGTTCAGTATTCCACAGTCGAGCTGTTAAAGGCAAATCCTTCGGTGCTTGACGCATTTGTTAAAGAAACCGACGAAGTAGAAAAATACAAGCTTCTTCTTGACGAAGATGATATTAATCTTGCCACATACAAGCTTTATTATTCGATAAATACGGCAATCGATAACTTTGAAAAAGAAGTAATTGACGAGGAAGACGACGGTTATAAAGGTACCGACAAGAGAACGACTCCTACAAACCTTAATACAGAGCAGGATGATTACTACCCTTATATAGAAAAGGACGGTAAAAAGGTTTTAAATTACGGAATTTATACGGGTTACAATAATAATACACTTGAAAACAGCGGTGTATATCAGGACGACGCGCTTGACGGCACAAAACGTTCCACGCGTATAAAAGCTTATAATAAGTTTGTAAATAATCTACGAAATAACAACCTTGTCGACAGCGAAACAGAAGCTGAAAACTTTACGAATATACTTGAACTTAAATATATTAAAGTAGAATATGCTTCTCAGCTTGAATCGCGTATAATTAACAAATATTACGATATTTACGAAAAAGAGCAGGAAGATAAACTGCTTACCGATAACTATATTCAAACCGTTTATGAAGAATTGTTAACTTCTCAGACGGAGAATTTTAGTAAATCCGTTTCTTCGTTTGACAGCGCTATGACCAGTATGTCTTCAAGTTCGTTTATTTTGTATTCACCCTCAACAAACGATAGCGACTGGGACAAAGATTTTGCAAAATTCGGCTTTATTTACAATATTTTATTACCGTTTAATTCGCGTCAGAATGTTCAGCTTAATGCTTTAAAAAGTATTCAAACAGCCGACGGTAACTATGATTATTATTATGCGGAGAGAAATAGGCTTTTAAAGAGTATCGAAACCGAGGACCAGCGTTCGGCTTGGTTTAACGGCGAAACTGATTACAGCTTTAAGCCCGAAGAAAGTTTCGGTGACTACTTTGGTAAGAGTAGCGGTCGAGAGTATTTGTTCTTCGAGGATAACCTCACTGACAGTGAAAAGGGCGGAAGATACAAAAAACTTCAAGCTTACGACGGCAGATATTCATACAACGGACGCGTCTTTAAAAATGAGGACGAAAGCTATACGCTTATTCCCAACAAATTGAATATAGATGATATGCTTGCAGAATTCAGTGCTTACGTCAATCATGTGGTTGGTCCAAACAGCGTAGAATTTTATAACGGTTATACTCCTGCAAATTCAAACGATAACTATTATTTACAGGATAAGTTCGTTAAAGACGGGACTAAAGACGAAATTGATTACGAAAAGCTGATTTATGCAGAAGGTAAGGTCAAATTCGAGTACGATAATAAAAATCTTATGAATCCCGAAACAGATCAGTACAAAGCTATGAGTGCAGTTAACGAATTGCAGTTTGCTTATACTACTGACGTCGGCGTTCTCTCAAATTATATTGGATACAGTGTAACGGCGTACGACACGAGCTATATTAAAGAATTTGAATATGCTGCAAAGAAGGCAATTAGTAATGGCGAAGGCTCATTCTCGGTATGCGCAGGAGACTACGGCTGGCATCTGATTTACGTTACCAACGTATTCGAGGAGGGCGAAACCTATAAAGAGCTCGACTGGCTCAACAACGTCAAGGTTGAGGGAACCTTTGAAAATCTGTTCTTCGAATGGATAAAGGGCAACGACTTATCTGATATAAGCACTACTAAAAGAACTAAAATACTGAACGACTTCAATAAAGATACTTCGGTTACAAAATATGAAAATAGGTATCAAGACTTGCTTGATTTAGATAAATAATGGAAATTTGGCAAGCTATCGTTTTAGGTCTTACGCAAGGTGTGACAGAATTTCTGCCTGTATCTTCAAGCGGACATTTGGCGTTTATGATGCGCGTGTTCGGCATACAGGAAGGTGGGCTGTTTTTCTCGATAATTTTGCATCTCGGCACGTTGGTTGCCGTATGCGTAGTATATTATAAGGACATTTTGGCATTGTTCAAAAAACCTTTCAAAACATTGGGTTTTTTGGTGATTGCCTCAGTGCCTGCTGCATTGGTCGGTTTTCTTCTTGAAGATGTGGTCGATAAGTATTTGCTCGGTTCTGCCCATTTAGGGTTAATTTTGGCAATATTCTTTACTATAACGGCGACGGTTTTGTTTGTTACGGAAATGTACGCAAAGAAAAGGGAAAACGAACTTCCGCTTTGTTGGAGAACTGTAATTCCGATGGGGCTTGCGCAGGCCGTTGCGGTATTGCCGGGAATTTCAAGAAGCGGGTCAACGATATGCGCAGGAACGATTGCCGGCGGAAAGAGTGAGGAAGTTGCAAAATTTTCTTTCTTAATGAGTATTCCCGTAATTTTAGGCAGTTTCGTCGTATCCCTTGCAAAAGGACTTTATAAAGGTGAAATTCAAGCTGACTTTGCGGCTAACGGTTCGGTTTACGGTTGGTGCATCGCTCTTGGTTTTATAATATCCGCATTGTCCGGACTTGTTGCAATAAAGGTAATGCTTAAAGTTATACAAAAAGCAAATTATAAATGGTTTAGCTTATATCTTGTGCTTTTGGCAATAACTTGCATTGTTTTATATTGCTGTAAATGTTTTTAAAACATATAAAAGAACGGTCAAAAACCGTTCTTTTTTGCTTGACAAATATTTCAGGGGGGGGGGTATAATTTATATGGAAAATTCTTTAAACGGAGTAAATATGGAAGAAATTTTAAAGGTTGAAAATTTAACCAAGACGTTCAAGCTTTCGAAAAAGCAACAAAAACTTGAAAAGACCCGGACCAAAGTTAAAGTTGCTGTGGACGATCTGTCTTTTAGTGCGTATAAAGGCGAAATATTCGGTTTGCTGGGTCCCAACGGAGCCGGTAAAACTACTACGCTCAGAATGTTGGCAACGCTTATAAAACCAGACAGCGGCGATGCGTTCATTGACGGTAAAAGTATAATTACTGAGGAAGATAAAGTTCGCAGAAAGATAGGTTTTTTGACAAGTGAACTAAAACTTGAAGACTTTTTTACGCCAAATTATTTATTTAATTTTTTTGGTGAACTGTACGGGATGGAGAAATCAGCGATAGTTGAGCGTAGAAATACTCTTTTTGCGCGGTTTGGAATAGATAGGTTTGCTGAAATTAAATTTTCTAACCTTTCAACCGGTATGAAACAGAAAGTTTCGCTTGTCGTTTCAATAGTTCACGATCCCGAGTTTATAATTTTTGACGAACCGACGAACGGGCTTGATGTTTTAACCGCGAAAGTTGTAACAGACTTTTTAACCGAATTAAAAAACGACGGTAAAACAATAATTCTTTCAACGCATATTTTCAGTTTAATTGAAAAACTTTGCGACAGGGTAGGAATTATTATAAACGGGAAACTTGCCAAATTAGACAGTTTGGAAAATCTTACTAAAGAAAAAAGCCTTGAAGAGACATTCTTTGACGTATACAAAGAAATTGCAGGTGATTTGATATGAAAAATATATTGACTATTTTAAAGAAAGAATATGCTCGCTTTTTCAAGGACAGAAGAATGGTAATGTCCATATTCCTGCCCGGCATTATGATTTTTTTGGTGTACACAATAATGGGTACCGTAATGGAAAAGGTTAATCAACCTGACCCGAATTATAAATATACCGCATATGTTGAGAATATGCCGCAGGATGAGGTTCTTTCGGCAACTCTGAGTCAGACCCTTGATATGAAACCGTATGCTTCCGTTGACGAAGCAAAGCAGGAAGTTATCGATGGCGAACTTGACCTTATAATTTTATTCCCTCAGAATTTTATTAATGATATAGATGCTGAAACTGTGCCTAATATCAGCGTCTATTACAATATGGCAAACGACAATTCTGCTAATGGGTATGCAATTGTGAACAGTATTTTAGAATCGTTTAAAAAGCCGTCGTTTACGGTCAATAGCGGTGAAAACGGTAACCTTGCCGAGGACCGCGCGACCGTTGGTAAAATTCTTTCTATGATTATGCCTATGCTGATGTTTTCGCTTTTGGCGTCAGGCTGTATAGCATTTGCACCCGAATCGATTGCGGGGGAGAAAGAGAGGGGCACTCTTTCAACAGTATTCATCACTCCGATTAAGAGGTGGCAGATTGCACTCGGTAAAATTTTAAGCCTTGCAAGCTTTGCAACTTTGAGCGGGCTATCAAGTTTTATCGGGCTGATTCTGTCATTGCCGAAGTTTATGGGCGGAATCGTATCCGGTGATACAATTGCTTATTATTCCGTCGGAGATTACTTTATGCTGTTCGCGCTGATTATTTCGGTCGTACTTGTAATTATTTCAGCTTTTGCAATAGTTTCATCGTTTGCCAAAACGGTAAAGGAGGCAAACTCTTTAATTGCGCCTTTTATGATAGTCATAATATTAATGGGTGTATTTTCAATGTTTACTTCGTCGCCATCGTTAGGCTTGTACGCGATACCGTTGCTCGGTAGTGGACTTGCGTTCTCCTCTATAATGACTTTTACAATTTCGCCGTTGGGGTTTGTTCTGTCGATAATTTCAAATTTAGTTGCTGCGGCAGCGCTTATTGTAGCATTGAGTTTTATGTTCAAAAGCGAACGTATAATGTTCAACAAATAAAAATAAACCGTCCGAAGTTCGGACGGTTATTTTTTAAAGAGCTGTGCAGTCTTTTTTGCCGTAATGAGCCGAAGCGTAAACTTTACAGGTGGCTACTTCAAAGCTACCTTATGGCACACCGAATTAGCTGTTTAGTGCTGCTATATCCCTATCCTGACACGGTTCGCAGCGTTCGGTTGCATAAGACCTTGATATCAACACCCCTTATAAAGCGCAGCCTTCCACACATTACGTCGGGAAAGACGTTCGGTCCTGCTATAGCGGATTGCAGGTACAGGGCACCGCTAACTCCCCACTTAGCACAGTATAATTATTTTAACAGAAAACGTTTTGTTTGGCAAGCAACTTTACAAGGTTTTAATTGACAATTTAAAGGCTATATTTTAAAATGTATAATAGAATTTAAAAAAAGAGGTATATAAATGTCGGAAAATTGCTCTCACGACTGTTCGTCGTGTAAGGAAAATTGTTCTTCACGCAATAAAAAAAGTTTTATAAAAACTCCGCACAAGAAAAGTAAAATTAAAAAGGTAATTGCGGTTGTCAGCGGAAAGGGGGGCGTAGGCAAGTCTATGACTTGTGCGCTGCTTGCGTCGGCAGCGCAAAGCGGTGGGAAGTCAACGGCGGTAATGGATGCAGATATTACGGGACCGTCAATTCCTAAGATGTTCGGCGTATGTGGCCGAGCGACGGGCAATGGCGACGGCATACTTCCCGTAAAGTCAAAATCCGGAATTAAGCTTATGTCTATGAATGTTTTGCTTGAAGATGAGGCTGAACCGGTTGTTTGGCGCGGCTCGCTTATCTCGGGAACCGTGCTTCAATTTTGGACGGACGTGATTTGGGATGACGTCGACATTATGTTTATCGATATGCCGCCGGGAACGGGCGACGTCCCTTTGACGGTTTTTCAAAGTATTCCGCTTGACGGTGTAATTATCGTAACTACGCCGCAGGACCTTGTCGGAATGATTGTGCAGAAAGCTGTAAATATGGCAAATATGATGAACGTGCCTATTTTGGGCATTGTCGAGAATATGAGTTATATCAAATGTCCCACTTGCGGAAGAAAAATTTCAGTTTTCGGTGATAGCGGAGTGGATGCGCTTGCCCTTGAACACGGCATAAAAGCGGTTGCCAAACTTCCTATTGACCCCGACCTTACCAAAGCTGCCGACAGCGGAAAAATCGAAGAAATTCAAAACAATTATCTTACTACTTTTTTTGATAAAATAAACAGCAGAATGAAATGATGTAAAAAACCGCCGAAGTTGATTCTTCGGCGGTTTATCTAATAAGCAGTTCAGTCAGTCATTTTGTTTTTCAGGTAAAAATTTCCAATACCGTATAGGCATTGAACCTTTCATTTGCTTTTCGTGCGGTCGTTCTTTTATGTTGACTGCCGAGTAATATTTCTTCCAAAGGTTTTCATAATCTTTTTCGTGCTCTGATAAGAATATCTGAACTTCGTCAACGTAACAAACTCCCCAATTTATTCCGTTGTACATTCCTGCAATTTTGCGCTTTAAATCGTGGATGACAAATCTTTGATTTTTCAGTCTTTCTGCAAAATGCCGCATTAACACATCGGTAATATTGTTGTCCGGAGTATAAGGGGCGTAAAGTATGCCGTCAGCATTTTCCATAAACCGCAGTAAACCTTTTAATCTATGTATTTCGCCCCTTACTTTATACAAAATATTGTTAAGTTCAATTACTTCTTGCAAACTTAACATTTTGCGTATAGGTGATTTTGTTTGAAAAAGTTTCCTGATATAGTTAAATGCCGTTTGTTCCTTGTGCAAATCGTTACTACGCAGTGCAAGCAAAATATCGTCTTCGGCATATTTGTCGTATCTGTTTATAGAGTTTTGTATACGAAGGAATTTTTCGCTGTTTTTTTCAACATTTACAACCTGATTGTCAAGCGCAAGTTGAATATGCCTGTCTGATGAAATAATGCAATCAGTTTCGAAATAGGCGTCAAAAACAGCAGCATAAAAACCTTCGACTGAACCGTCTGTAATAAAGATTTTCATATTTGACCTGTAAGAGCGGACAGCGCGGTTGACGGTTCTGAAAACATTGAAAGCTGTTCGTTATTTGCGTCTGTGATAAGTAGAGAATGCTTAACCTGTGCAAAACTGTCCGAACCGTAAAATTTACCATTGCATGTTATAAAATGCTTTGCCCGTTTTAACACAACGCGCATTTTTGAAAGAGTGTCAAAATCAAGATTTGCATATCTTCGCGCTTCCGTGATTCGGTACGCGCTTTTCGCCCCGATACCGGGAACGCGCAACAAAGTTTCAAGCGGAGCAGTATTGATTTCGACGGGGAAAAGATGCATATTTCTTAAAGCCCACGCACATTTAGGGTCGTATTCAGCGGAAAGATTTTCATTTGCGTCACAGATTTCATCAACATTGAACCCATAAAACCTGATAAGCCAGTCCGCCTGATAAAGACGGTGTTCTCTTAAAAGTCCTGCGCCGACAGCTGGCAATTTATTGCTTTGGACAACGGGAACGTATGAAGAGTAATAGACTCGTTTCAGGTTCATAGTTCTGTACAAAGCTTCTGTAAGTTTCAAAATCTGTCCGTCAGGTTCCGGTGATGCGCCGATAATCATTTGCGTAGTTTGTCCCGCGGGTAAAACTTTGCCGTGCCGTATTTTATTTTGCTTGTCGTATTCTATCGCATTGTCAAGGCTTTTCATAGGCAGCAACAAACTTTGTTTAGTCTTTTGCGGAGCGAGTAGCTTTAAAGATTTTTCGCTTGGTAATTCAACGTTATAGCTCATTCTGTCAACTATGCGCGCTGCTTTCAGTACCAAATCCCCGTCGGCGTGCGGTATACCTTTCAAGTGAATGTATCCGTTGAAATGATATATGTTTCTAAGTTTTTCAACCGTATCGGTTAAAAGCTCCATAGTTCTGTTCGGTGTTTCGAAAACGGCGGAGGAGAGGAATAAACCTTCAATGTAATTGCGTTTATAAAAGTTTATTACAAGCTCGCATATTTCAATCGGAGTAAGCTGTGCGCGAGGAGTATCTGCACTGCAACGGTTGGGGCAGTATTCGCAGTCGTAAACACAATCATTGCTCATTAAAATTTTCAAAAGCGAAATGCATCTGCCATCCGGTGTAAACGAATGGCAAATTCCGCCTACAGAACCATTACCGATTCCACCGATTTTATTTGCTCTTTTTGAACCGGACGACGAACAGGAAACGTCGTACTTCGCACTTTCAGTTAAAATTTTAAGTTTGTTTTCGTCTATCATAATCTTAAAAATTAAAATCTTCCGCCGTTATGGCATAGGAGCGGCGGAAGATTACTCTTGCCGCGTCTGTAAACCCGAAATTACAACACGCGAACATTTGTTTGTATTTGTATTATATAGCATAATTTTGTTGTTGTCAATTGTTTTTTTAATATTGACGAAAAAAATTTTTTATGGTAAACTTATTTTATAAAAACATTTTAAAATTTTCACGGATTTTTCATTGCCGTGTGTGATAATGAATTTTGTAGGAGTATACGAATGAAAGTTTTGATTGTCGACGACGAAGAAATGATTCGCGGCGTGCTAAAAGAATATGTTGAGTTTGAAGGCGGTACGGCGTTTGAGGCGGCAGATGGAATGCAGGCAGTTAAAATGTGCCGTGAGAACGATTTCGATATAATAATAATGGACGTTATGATGCCGCGCCTTGACGGTTTTTCGGCAGTTAAGGAAATTAAAAAAATAAAAGATATACCGGTTATAATGCTGTCGGCCAGGGGTGAGGAATACGACAAGTTGTTCGGTTTTGAAATGGGCATTGACGACTATGTGACAAAACCGTTTTCGCCTAAGGAAGTTATGGCCAGGATTAACGCCGTATTAAAACGCAGAGGTACTGACGAGCATAAAGACGTTCTTAACTTTGAAGGGCTTACTATAGATATGGTTGGACGTAACGTTTTTGTGGACGGAGAAAAGGCAGAGTTAACACCTAAGGAGTATGAAATACTTTTTTATTTTGTAAAAAATAAGGGTGTAGCGCTCACGCGCGAGAAACTGTTAATGGATGTTTGGGGATTTGATTTTTACGGTGACGACAGGACTGTCGATACGCACATCAAAATGTTACGCTCTAACTTGAAGCAGTATAGAAAATTTATCGTCACATTAAGGGGATTAGGGTATAAATTTGAAGTATAAAAAAAGTAAAAATCAACTTAAAAGTATCAATAGGGTTCTGTTAAGGCACTTTTTACTTCTGTCGACATTGCTTATAATTTTGCTTGAGGTTATCTGCTATACAATCGTCTACAGTTCGGCGCATTCAACTGCAAAAGAAAGGTTGGTACGCGTAGGCAGAGAAACTGTCGGTATTGTAAACGGCGGTGAAGATGCGACGGAATTTATCCGCAATCTTAGGCAGGATGGTATTATTGTTTTCGTTCTTTCGCCAACGGGTGATGTATTGCTTCCAACCGACGAAACTATTTGGAACGGAGAAATATCGGAAATAATCGACAGATTAAATAAAGAGGATAAGGAAACAGCTCCTGTAATTTATTCAAAAAATAATATGCTAAATTACGTTACGAGGCTTGAATATAACGGCGGAAGTTATCTTATAGCAAGCTATTCGCTTGGTATTATTAAAGGCTCTATGCGTGTATTGCTGATATATTTCCTTGCGGTAGGTGTTACCGTACTTTTATTAACGGCAATGTTTGCGTATAACGTATCGCAAAAACTTTCAAGCGGTCTGAAAAATTTGTCGTCTACGGCGGTATCTTTTTCTAAGGGGGATTTTGACGCAAATTTTGCAAATGCGGAATATCAGGAACTTGCCGACCTATCGGATACGTTGAACTCAGTCCGCGACGAAGTCAAAAAAAGCGGCGATTTCCAGCGCGAAATTATTGCAAACGTTTCGCACGACTTGAAAACCCCACTTACTATGATAAAGGCATACGCATCAATGATACGCGAAATTTCAGGTGATAATCCGGAAAAACGCGACAAACATTTGCAGGTAATTATCGACGAGGCGGACAGGCTTACCGGCATTGTTAACGACGTTTTAAACGTTTCAAAGCTAAGCTCTAATCTTGATGAAATCAAATTTAAAGTTTTCAATTTAACCGAATTCCTTTACGGTATGCTAAATAAGTTTGAATACTTGCAGGAAACGCAGGGATATACGTTTTTGGTGGACATAGACCAGAACTTGTATACCCGTGCCGATGAGGAAAAGATAGGGCAGGTAATTTACAACTTTTTAAGCAATGCCGTTAACTATACGGGGGAAGATAAAACCGTATATGTTAGTTTAAAAAGCAATATGACTGCCGAAAGAATTAAGTTGATGATTCGCGATACGGGTAAGGGCATTTCTAAAGACGACCTGCCGGAAATTTGGAACAGGTATTACCGTATTAAAGAAAGCCATTCCCGTCCCGTTAGAGGTGTAGGCCTGGGGCTTAATATAGTTAAAATTATCCTCGAAAACCATTCTTTTGATTTTGGAGTAGATTCCGAAGTGGGAAAAGGTTCGACGTTTTGGG
>CAJTQE010000037.1:0-5017 GCA_910578655.1 uncultured Christensenella sp. | reverse complement strand
CCGCAGTACCTGAGAAGATAGTAAATTGATAAAATACGCCCCTAAAGTTTGACAAAAATTTCAATTGCGGATATAATATATAAAACATATGTTTGTTTTGTTTATTTTGTTGTAAAACTTTAATAATTAGGGTATAATCGTAAAGATGAAATTTGAGTTGCATTCAAAATTTAATCCAACAGGCGATCAGCCCCGGGCAATTGAAAGTTTGTCTGAGGGCGTTCTTGACGGAATTCGCACGCAGGTTTTAGTCGGTGTTACGGGTAGCGGCAAAACTTTCACAATGGCAAACGTCATAAAAAACGTCAATCGCCCAACCTTGGTAATTGCCCACAATAAAACGCTTGCCGCACAACTTTGCAATGAATTTAAAGAATTTTTCCCCAATAACCGCGTTGAATACTTTGTAAGCTATTACGATTATTATCAGCCTGAGAGCTATATCCCTTCTACTGATACTTACATAGAAAAGGATATGAGTCTTAACGATGAGATAGACAAGCTTAGAAATTCTGCTACGAGTTCGCTCGGTGAACGCGAGGACGTAATAGTGGTCGCGTCGGTAAGCTGTATTTACGGTTTGGGTGCACCGGAAGATTACTTTAAGCTGGCAATTTCATTGCGTCCCGGAATGGAAATGGAGCGTGACGCTCTTTTAAGAAGACTCGTTGATATTCAGTATGCGCGCAGAGATATAGATTTTAAGCGCTCTTCGTTCCGCGTTCGCGGAGATACCGTTGAAATATTCCCTGCAAGTAATTCGGAAGTGGCAATTCGCGTAGAGTTTTTCGGCGATGAAATTGACCGAATATGTGAAGAGGATGCCTTGACGGGCAATATAATTTCTCAGTTAAAGCACGCGCTTATTTTCCCTGCAACTCAATATGCCGTCGGCTCTGATAAAATGCAGAATGCACTGTCAATGATAGTGCGCGATATGAATGAGGAAGTTAAAGCGTTTCGCGATGAGGGAAAAATTTTGGAAGCTCAGCGTTTGGAACAGCGAACTACTTACGATTTGGAAATGATGCGCGAAATAGGTTACTGTACGGGTATAGAAAATTACAGTAGATATTTTGACGGGAGAATGCCGGGCGAGCCGTCGTTTACGCTTTTGGATTATTTCCCTGCCGGTAAGTTCCTTGTTTTTATCGATGAGAGCCATATGACTATTCCGCAAATACGCGCAATGTATCACGGTGACAGGTCGCGCAAAGAGAATCTCGTCGGTTACGGGTTCCGTATGAAAGCGGCATTCGATAACAGACCGTTGACGTTTGAAGAGTTTGATGCTCGTGTTCCTCAGCTGATATGTGTGTCGGCAACGCCTGCGCAATACGAATTGGAGCAGGCAGGCAATATTGTTGAGCAGCTTATTCGTCCTACGGGACTTGTTGACCCGGAAATAGTTATCCGCCCTACAAAGGGGCAAATTGACGACCTGCTCGGAGAAATTAACAAAATAATTGCCGGGCAAGGCAAGGTGCTTGTTACCACAATGACTAAGCGAATGGCGGAAAGCCTTACAGATTATTTAAAAGAAAATGGTCTGAAAGTCAGGTATATGCACAGTGATATCGACGCTTTGGAACGCATCGAGATAATAAACGGTTTAAGGAGCGGAGAGTTTGACGTTCTGTGCGGTATAAATCTTTTAAGAGAGGGATTAGACCTTCCCGAAGTAAAGCTTGTTGCAATTCTCGATGCCGATAAAGAGGGATTTTTAAGGAGCGAAACCGCGCTTGTTCAAACTATAGGCAGGGCGGCGAGAAATGCCGAAGGCAGAGTAATAATGTATGCAGACAGTATTACGGGTAGTATGAAACGCGCTATCGATGAAACGGAGCGCAGGCGGAAAATTCAGTTCGAATACAACAGAGAACACGGTATTATTCCCAAAACTATAATAAAAGAAGTAAAAAATTCAATAGGCATAACGGGCAAAAAATCTGCGGCAGACGAAGTGAAACTAAATGATATACCTAATGAGATAGAAAAATTAAAGGCGCTTATGAAAGTTGCTTCAAGTCAGCTTGACTTTGAGCGGGCAATAGAAATAAGGGACACTATATCTCAATTAAAGAAAAAACTTTTACAGGCAAAACGCAAATAGAAAGGTATTATGAAAGAAGAAATATTTGTCAAAGGTGCAAAGGAAAACAATTTAAAAAACGTTAACGTGCATATACCGCGCAATTCTTTTACGGTATTTACGGGGCTTTCAGGTAGCGGAAAATCAACGCTTGCATTCGATACTATATTTGCGGAGGGTCAAAGACGGTATATTGAAAGTCTTTCTTCGTATGCCCGTCAGTTTTTGGGGCAGTCGAATAAACCCGACGTGGAATTAATAGACGGGCTTTCACCTGCAATTTCGATTGACCAAAAGACGACTTCACACAATCCGAGATCAACCGTCGGCACCGTAACCGAAATATACGACTATTTCAGGTTATTGTTTGCGCGCGTCGGTATTCCGCATTGCCCTAAATGCGGCAGAGAAATAAGGCGTCAGTCTGTGGATGAAATTGCAGACAAGGTTATGATTTTACCCGATGGTAGTAAAATTATGGTTGAAGCTCCCGTCGTGCGAGGTAAAAAAGGCGAATTCGTAAAGGAACTTGCAAACTACAAAAAAAGCGGTTATGGCAGGGTTAAAATAGACGGAATTACTTACGATTTGCAAGAGGAAATTCGCCTTGAAAAGAATATCCGACACAATATTGCCGTGATAATAGACAGACTTGTGATAAAAGATGGCATCAATAAAAGGCTGACGGACAGTCTTGAAAGTGCGTTAAAACTTGCAGACGGACTCGTGGTTATAGAAAGCGACGGCAAAGAGGAAACGTATTCTTCAAAATACGCCTGTCCCGACTGCGGAATATCTATTGAGGAAATAGAACCCAGACTTTTCTCATTCAACACTCCGTGGGGAGCCTGTCCCGAATGCTCCGGTTTGGGCTTTAAACAGACGGTCGACCCCGATTTGATTTGTCCGGATAAAAGCAAGACGTTGCGCGGCGGCGCAATAAAAATAAGCGGCTGGAACCTTGAATCTTCGTCAATGACGCAAATGTATCTTTCTTCGCTTGCAAAAGTATATAATTTTTCGCTTGACGTCCCCGTAAATCAACTTCCAAAAGAAATTTACGATATGCTGATGTACGGCAATAAAGGCGAGCTGATAGATTTAGAATATAACGTTACACGTTTTTCAGGCAGCTATAAAACGGCGTGGGAGGGCTTTGTTACCAATTTACAGCGTAGATACAGTCAAACCTCTTCCGACGGCGTCAAGTGGGATATAGAACGTTATATGCGCACCTGCGACTGCCCTGCATGCAACGGTAAAAGATTAAAGAAAGAGGCGCTTGCCGTTACTGTGGGCGGTAAAAACATAATGGAAGTCTGCGATATGGCGGTAGATGATCTTACTTCGTTTACGGATTTCGGTTTCTTCGGAAAAACAGAACATTTAATCGCCGATGGTATTATCAAAGAAATAAATGCAAGACTCAGCTTTTTAAGAAACGTCGGGTTGGGCTACCTTACGCTTTCACGCAGTGCGGCGACCCTGTCCGGCGGTGAAAGTCAGCGTATTCGTCTTGCTACGCAAATAGGAAGTGCGCTTACGGGAGTTTTATATATCCTTGACGAACCCAGTATAGGCTTGCATCAGCGTGATAATCAAAAGCTATTAAATTCGTTGCTCGGTTTGCGTGAAATAGGCAATACGCTGATAGTCGTCGAACATGACGAGGATACTATGCGCGCGGCGGACTATATCGTAGACGTAGGGCCCAAAGCAGGAGTGCACGGCGGTGAAATCGTTGCGTGCGGAACGGTTGAGGACATAATGAACGAGCCGCGCTCCATCACGGGTGATTACCTATCGGGCAGAAGAAAAATAGAAGTTCCCTTACAGCGCACTCTTCCTGACGGCAGGTGGCTTAAAGTAAACGGTTGCAGACAAAACAATCTTAAAAATATTTCCGTTGATATTCCCGTCGGACTGATAACGGTGGTAACAGGGGTTTCGGGCAGCGGCAAATCAAGCCTTGTGAACGAAATAATTTATCCTTATCTTGCAAATAATTTAAACGGAGCTCGTCAACTGCTTGGTAACTGCGATGGTTTTGAGGGCGTGGAATATTTTGATAAAGTCATAGCTATCGACCAACAGCCCATAGGCAGAACGCCACGTTCAAACCCCGCAACTTATACAGGTGTATTTACAGCAATCCGAGAGTTATTTGCTGCAACTCCTGACGCGAAAGAGCGTGGGTATAAAAGCGGTAGATTTTCTTTTAACGTAGCTGGAGGAAGGTGTGAGCACTGTCAGGGCGATGGAATAATACAGATAGCAATGCATTTTTTACCGGATATTTACGTTCCTTGTGAAGTTTGCGGCGGAAAGCGATACAACCGCGAAACATTGGAAGTCAAGTATAAAGGTAAAAGTATTTCAGACGTGCTTGAAATGACGGTTGAAGAAGTTGCAGAACTGTTTAAGCCTGTTCCGTCAATTTATAATAAACTTTCAACTATTTGCGACGTTGGACTTGGTTATATAAAACTCGGTCAAAGTGCAACTACGCTTTCCGGCGGCGAAGCTCAGCGTGTAAAGCTTGCAACGGAACTTTCAAAGCGCAGCACGGGAAAAACATTCTATATTCTCGACGAGCCTACAACGGGGCTGCACAGTTACGACGTTGATAAGCTTATAAAAATAATTACGCGTTTAAGAAATGCAGGTAATACCGTACTCGTTATAGAGCATAATCTTGACGTCATAAAAACCGCCGATTGGATTATTGATTTAGGTCCCGAAGGCGGCGATAAAGGCGGAACTGTTCTTGTAACCGGTTCACCTGAAAAAATTGCCGAATGTGAAACCAGCTATACAGGACAGTTTCTGAAAACGGTTTTATAAAAAAGCGGTAAAGCCGCTTTTTTTTATTGTTAAAGAAAACCACGGGATAGTCCCGTGGTTCAAAAGAGGTTAAACCTATAC
>CAJTQE010000036.1:14988-17622 GCA_910578655.1 uncultured Christensenella sp. | reverse complement strand
AAGAACTGAATAATAACAATAAAACCACATACGTATTTACAAAAGAAACGTTAGGTATGACTTTGTT
This sequence comes from uncultured Christensenella sp., assembly GCA_910578655.1. GTDB lineage: Bacteria > Bacillota > Clostridia > Christensenellales > Borkfalkiaceae > Coproplasma. The sequence goes on along the minus strand of CAJTQE010000036.1, from coordinate 17,555 downwards.
GCTTTTCAGCGCGCTCATTTTTTTGATGCTGTTGACGGGCAAAAGTGTTTTTGCGGGTCTCGGTAAAGCTGTTTGTACTTTTATGTACGGTACATTCGGTTACGGTTCGCTTTTAATAGTCGCTCTCGTTGCTTATGCGGGCGAGTGGCTTATCTTCGGTAAAAAAATAAAATTATCTTTAAAAACGGCAATTTTGATATCGTTGACTACCATATCTGCGTTTTTACTTTTTCATGCGGCAACAAGCAGAAATATAACTCTTGAAGGTTACGGCAGTTATATTGCAGGCTGTTATGCGAGCGCAGCTAATGGTTTTGCAGGTTATACTTTTGGCGGCGTAATTTCTGCATTACTCGTTTACCCGATGGCAAAGCTTGCAACTTTTATAGGCGCGTATGTAATCTTTTCGCTTCTCGTAATCGTTTGCGGTTATTTTCTGTTTGTAAACTTTAAAAAGCGCCGTAAAAAAATCGGCGGTTATTCGAACGCGATTAAGAGTGAAGAGATACGTTGCTCCGACGAGTATGAAGAGCCTGTTCGCCCCGTCGTAAACGAGGCGCCTGCCATTGAGCCTGTACATGTAAGACCTATTGTCAATAAAGAAGTGCGCGAGGTTTCGCAGGCTAAGTCGGATGACGAAAACAATCCTTATTCCCAGAAGAATCTTGGCAGAAAAATTTTATTTGCTAAGGGGGAGTTTGACGCTGAAAGCTACAAGCGTAATATGATTTTTAACGAAAATTCATATTTTAACCGTCCGGTAACTTCTGATAACGATTATCTTAGCAATTTTTACAGTGGGAAGAGAAGTTCCGTTCCTGAAAAATCATACGGCACAAGCTATCAGGAAGAGGTGTTAAATCAACCGGTTGCGGCAGCGCCTTCACATTATGTTTACGGTGATAAGCCTGTAGATAAACTCAACGATTACGAGCAAGTTTCGGGTGGGACTTTCCCAATAATCGAGGAGTCTCCAATAGAGCGTAACACGCCGCCGGCGCCCACTTACGTAGAGCCTGTTGCGCCGAAAAAGGAAGAAAAGCCAATTGTTGAAGAACCTATTAAACCGGTACGCAATATTGAACCTGTTACCCGCAGAGAAGATCCGCGTGTTGTAGAGCCCGTTGACGAGCTGCTCAGTCGCACTGTTGAACCCGAACGGAAAGAGGAAGATACAAATAGTAACGTGTCAATGTATGACTTATTTGGCTCTTCATCGCATACGGAAAAGCGTGTTGAACCCGATATATCCCGTTTAGCGGCAAGACGTCAGACGCTCAGCAAATCTAATCTTTTTGACGAAGACGATGAGGATGACGATTTTTCCGATTTCAATGAAGAAATTCCGGACACGCGTTCATCAAGCCGTATGACCGAAGACGCAAAAATATCCGAAAACAGAAGAAACGTACGCGATGTAATTACTCCGCGTGTTGAACAGCCGATACAAAATACGGGCGCAGAAGAAGAAAAGCCGCGTCACGTATGGAAAAAGTATATAAGACCGGGACTTGATTTGCTTGACGATTATCCCGAACACAGCAATGTTAACACTGGTGAAATCGAGGATAACAAGTCGACTATAATTGAAACGCTTTTAAAATTCAAAATTGAAAGCGAAGTTTCAAACGTTATTATCGGACCTGCAGTTACGCGTTACGACGTAGTTATCGAAGATAAAACCAAAGTTACTCAGTCTTTAAAATATAAAGAAGCCATTGCAATGGCTCTTATGAAAGATAACGTAACTGCCTATCTTAACTATTCAAAGGGTGCGCTGTCAATAGAAGTTCCGAACAACGTCAGAACGATTGTAGGGCTGAAAAATATGCTTGCGAGTCCGAGGTTTATTAATTGCAAACAAAATTCTGTTACTTTTGCACTCGGTAAAAATGTTGAAGGCGAGGCGGTTTGTGCGGATATAACAAAAATGCCGCACTTGCTCATTGCCGGTACGACGGGTAGCGGTAAAAGTATTTGTTTAAGTGCGCTGATTATCAGCTTACTGTATAAATACGGACCGGAAGAACTTAGATTTATACTTGTCGACCCCAAACAGGTAGAGTTCATTTCATACGATAAGTTGCCTCATCTTATGATTAATGAAATTATCTACGACGTAGATAAAGCCATTAAGGCATTAAACTGGGCTATTAAGGAGATGGAACGCAGATATTCGCTTTTTAAAGAAATGACAGAAAAGGGAATAGCAACAAAAAACCTTGACGAGTATAATGCGCATTTGCCGAACGGCGAGGAGAAACTTCCTAAAATAGTTATCATTTTGGACGAGTTCGGTGATTTAATGTTGCAGGCGAAAAAAGATATTGAGGGCAGAATAATTAAGCTTGTGCAGAAAGCCCGTGCCTGTGGAATTCACTTAATTTTGGCAACGCAGCGTCCTTCGGTCGACTGTATTACTGGACTTATCAAATCCAACTTGCCTACAAGAATAGGTTTTAAGGTTAACTCGTTTGACGATGCGCGTACTATCTTCGATATCGGCGGTGCCGAAAAGCTTTTGGGTAAAGGCGATTTGTATTTCCGTTCAGCTGAAAGCCCTGATT
>CAJTQE010000036.1:0-14968 GCA_910578655.1 uncultured Christensenella sp. | reverse complement strand
TTGTTTCATAGATACTCACGAAGTTCAGCGCGTAACCGATTTCGTCAAAGCTCATAACGAAACTTATTTTGACCAGTCTGTATCAGACTTTATTAACAAGGTCGAAGAAGAACCTTCTAACGGTCCGATTGGTGAAGACAATTCCGGTGAAGGCGGAGATATAAAGATAGATGACACCTATATCAAAGCTTTGCACTATTGCGTAATTTCAAATCAGGCATCAGTGTCTATGATTCAACGCAGATTCCCGGTTGGCTATATTAAAGCATGCAAGATAATTGACTGGATGGAAAATATGAACTATGTCACCCAGTCTGAGGGCTCTAAGCCAAGAAAGGTGCTTTTATCAAAAGAAGAGTTCTTAAATACTTACGGAGAAGTAGATGATTGATTTTTCGCAAAAGAAATTCGGAATAATTTCTCTCGGTTGCGATAAAAACCGCGTTGATTCCGAAAAACTTTTGTCAATAATTAAAAGTAGAGGTTGCAATGTTACTTCGGACATAGAGCAAGCACAGATTCTGATTGTAAATACTTGCGCATTTTTGAATGAATCAAGAAAAGAGGCATTGTATACGACAATTGACTGTGCCGAATACAAAAAAGATAAGCTTGAAAAGCTTGTCGTAACAGGCTGTCTGCCGCAAAAATTTATCGGCGAAATTTTTCCGTCGCTTACAGAAGCAGACATTTTCTTGGGGACATGCGACTATGACAGGTTTTTTGAGGCTTTGGAAGAATCTTATGCCGGAAAGCGTATAAATTATGTCGGTTTTGGTAACGCGGAATATTATAACGGCAGAGTGCTTACAACTCCGCAACATTATGCTTATTTAAAAATTTCAGACGGCTGTAATAATCATTGCACTTACTGCCTTATTCCCAAAATCAGGGGCAAGTACGAAAGTTATCCTATTGAAAAACTTGTTGAAGAAGCGCAAAAGCTTGGAGAATTGTCTGAACTTATTCTTGTTGCACAGGACGTAACGAGATACGGTATTGATTTGTACGGTCGAAAAATGCTTACCGAGCTATTAGAAAAACTCTCATCGTTAGACAATATTGCAAGCATAAGATTACTGTATTGCTATCCCGAAATGATCGATGATAATTTAATTTCGGTCATTAAAAACAATAAAAAAATTATTAAATATCTTGACATTCCTCTTCAGCACAGCGAGGATAGAATTCTTAAATTAATGAATAGAAAGGGAAACCGCGAAAGCTATCTTTCATTGATTAAAAAGCTGAGAGAAAGTATACCCGGTATTGCTTTACGGTCTACTTTTATTACCGGATTTCCGTCAGAAACGGAAGAAGAGTGCGATGCCCTATGTGATTTTTTGCGTCAGGCAAAATTTGAAAATTGCGGTTTTTTTGAGTACTCTAAAGAGCCTGATACTGCGGCTTACAAATTGAAAAACCATATTAGCGGCAAGATAAAAAAACGCAGAATTAAAAAACTGTATTCTGTTCAGCATAAATTATCCGAGGAAAAATTGAAAACTTTTGTCGGCACAAAATTGCGAGTGCTTTGTGACGGAATCAATTACGCTAAAAACTGTTTTGAAGGAAGGGCTTATTTCAGTGCGCCGGACATTGACGGCAAAGTTTATTTCAATGCGCCTCGCGCAGTTCAAGGCGAATATTATGACGTTATTATTACTGACAGTGACAGTTGTGATTTATTAGGAAAGACGGAGGACTATTATGATAGATAATGAGGAAACTCAAAAAAACGAAGAGCAGAAAAAACCTGTAATTTGGAACATTCCGAATATTTTGACGTTTAGCAGAATGTTGATTGTCCCCGTATTTGTGGCGCTATTTTATGTTAATTTTACAGGCCACTTTTTTGTGTGCTTCGGATTATTTGTTCTGGCGTCCGTTACTGATTTGCTTGATGGTGCTATCGCGCGTAAACATAATTTAGTAGCTAATTTGGGGAAGTTTCTTGACCCTATTGCCGACAAAGTTCTCGTTTTAACCGGATTGGTTTTGCTTTTGACAGCTCCGCAATTTTTTAACCACTATTTGGGAGACCGGATGATTATTTTTGCCGGTTGCGGAGTTGCAATAATCGTTGCCCGTGAATTAATTGTAAGCGGATTCAGAATGGTTGCGGCAAGTTCGGGAGAGATTATTGCTGCGGACAGAATAGGCAAATATAAAACTCTGTCGCAAAGTTTTTGTTTGGGTTTTTTTCTTTTCGGAGAAGGGTTACGCCAACTGGCAGAAAGCACGTTTGCTAAAGTTATAAATCTAATCGGTTTATCGCTTTTGGGAATAGCAATTATACTTACCATAGTTTCGGGCGTTAATTATTTAGTTAAAAATATACACATATTGAAGAAATGAGCGAAGAAAAAGTGTCCGCTTTCAGGACAAAAAAAAATTGCCTGTTAGTATTCAGGAACAAAAAAATAAATGTTTTTGACGGCTCGGAAAAGCTGATTTCGTCTTTTTCGGGATTGGGTTATTATTTTGATAAAATTTCTTATATAGCTTACGACCGCGCTGAAGAGATAGTTAACGCCTTAAAAGACGGCAGAATAAATTATGAGAATATTTACATTTTCTGTCCGTTTTCTATGGATAATACTTTAAAAGCGTTTTTAACTGCGCTTTATTCATCGCAGTTTGATGAAAAAGGCGTTATGAGTAGTGGCACAGATAATGTTTTTATTCTGTATTCCGATAAAGATAACGTACTTCAATACAGCGATATAAAAGAAATTTTGGATATTAAGTACGGGCAGAAATACGAAAAATCATATATAAAGATTTACGGAGTTTCGTTTGCGCGCTTAAATTCGGTAATTTATCAGGCTAAACAGAAATGTCCTGACATCGATTTCAGCATCAGCGAAAAATACGGCGATTACCGTATAGAAATAACTTACCCGAACAGTATTTCAAAAGAAATATTTGACAGTGTTATTCGTACGATAGTCTCAGGCTTGCAAGATAATATTTACGCAATGGATGATATTTCGCTTGCGGAAAGATTATTTCAGCTTTTAAAGCTTCGTAGAGCAAGAATAAGCGTGGCCGAATCTTTTACCGGCGGAGGCATAGCTAAAAAACTTGTTGAAATACCCGGAATAAGCGAGGTCTATTGCGAGGGGTTGAATACTTATTCCAATAAATCTAAAATGGATAGACTTGGCGTTAAAGATTTTACTCTTAACCGCTACGGGTCTGTTTCCGAACAGACTGCTTATGAAATGGTAGAGGGACTTCGTCAAAGCGGACAAAGCGACGTATGTATCGCAACAACGGGAATTGCAGGGCCTGCGTCGGACAGTACTTCAAAGCCTGTCGGGCTTGTGTATATAGCCGTATCGGTCGGAGAAGAGTATTCTGTTTTTGAATATAATCTTGGCGGCGACAGGGAAAATATAACGAATACAGCAATTAATCTTGCACTGTTCCATACTTACAAATTGTTAAAATAATTCAGGAGTTTAAAATATGAACGAGGAAAAACTTAAAGCACTTAATTCAACTATCGCTATGATAGAAAAGCAATACGGTCGCGGTGCGATTATGCGGCTTGGCGATTACAAGGTTAATACAGACCTGGAGTATATTCCGACAGGCTGTCTTTCGCTTGACCTTGCGCTCGGCGTCGGCGGCGTTCCGCGCGGAAGAATACTTGAAATATACGGCCCCGAATCTTCGGGTAAAACTACAGTAGCGTTGCATATTATCGCAGAAACGCAAAAGGCGGGTGGAGTTGCGGCATTTATTGATGCAGAACACGCGCTTGACGCGCAGTATGCGCACGCGTTGGGTGTAAATACCGACGACTTATATCTCTCGCAGCCTGATACAGGTGAACAGGCACTTGATATATGTGAATCATTGGTTCGTTCAAGCGCAGTCGATGTGGTTGTCGTTGACTCCGTTGCGGCTTTAACGCCGAAAGCTGAAATAGAAGGCGATATGGGCGATACACACGTAGGTTTGCTTGCAAGACTTATGTCGCAGGCTTTAAGAAAGCTTACAGCAATTACTAACAGATCAAAGACCTGTGTAATATTTATTAACCAGTTGCGTGAAAAAGTTGGCGTAATGTTCGGAAGTCCCGAAACAACGCCCGGCGGCAAGGCTTTAAAATATTTTGCAACAATTCGTCTTGATATCAGAAAAGCAGACGCGCTTAAAAGCGACGGCGACATAGTAGGCAACAGGGCAAAGTGCAAAGTTGTTAAAAATAAGGTTGCGCCTCCGTTCAAAGTTGCAGAGTTCGATATAATTTATGGTGAGGGAATTTCGCAGGAAGGTTGCCTTATCGATTTAGGCGTTGAATACGGTATTCTAACAAAGAGCGGAGCATTCTATTACTATAACGATGATAAAGTTGCTCAGGGACGTGAAAAGATGCGTGAATATTTGAAGAGTAATCCTGAGATTACAGCAGAAATTGATGCAAAAATCAGAGAGGCGCATAAGGCGTCACAGCGTAAGCAGCAGGCATAAATGCAACACGGATTTGTAAAGGTTTGCGCGGCAACAGTACCTATAAAGGTTGCCGACGTACAATTTAATACTCAGCGCATCGTAGAGGCAATTGACGAAAGTTATAAAAAAGGAAGCAGTATTACGGTATTTCCGGAACTGTGCGTTTGCGGATATACTTGCGGGGACCTTTTTTCACAGAGAGTTCTTTTAAGGTCGGTTGAAAGTGCAATAAAGCAAATTTCAAAATCAACGGAAGGGAAGAATATTCTTGTATTTATAGGTGCGCCGATTTTAAACAGCGGCAAGCTTTATAATTGCGCCGTTGCGATTTGTGACGGTAAAGTTTTGGGCGTTATTCCCAAGACGTTTTTACCTAATTACGGTGAATTTTATGAACAAAGATATTTTGTACGTGCTCATAAGGAACTGGGTCAAATTAAGCTTTGCGGGCAAGATGTGCCGTTTGGTACTAATTTAATATTTAAGTGCAAAGAAAACAACCAATTAACAGTTGCCGCAGAGTTGTGCGAAGATTTGTGGGCACCCAAGTCACCCTCTGTTTCGCATGCTTTGGCAGGAGCAAATATAATTGTAAATTTATCTTGCAGCAGTGAAATTACTGGTAAAGCTGAATATAGAAAAGATTTGGTAAAAATACAGTCGGCAAAGCTTATCTGCGGTTACATTTATTCAGGCGCGGGAGACGGTGAAAGCACTACCGATACCGTTTACGCAGGACACAATATTATAAGTGAAAACGGTAATGTTCTTGCTGAAAGCAAACTTTTTGAAAACGGTTTGCTTTATTCCGAAATAGACGTTCAGTCAATTGCCGATGTGCGGAACAGGCAGGCGTCAAGTTTTTTTGCTGAAGCAGTAGACGGTTATAAAGTTGTTGATTTTAATTCTAATACGGCTGACGGAGAATTGACACGCGTTTTCCCACTGATGCCATTCGTTCCAAATGAAAGTAATTTCAATGAGCGAATGGAGTTGGTATTAACAATGCAATCAAAGGGTCTTGAAAAACGTTTTTTGCATACGGGCGCAAAAAATGCTGTAATAGGAATATCAGGCGGTTTGGACAGTGCGCTTGCATTACTCGTAGCATATAGAACATTTAAGTCGTTAAATAGAAATTTAAAAGATATAATTGCTGTTACTATGCCGTGTTTCGGTTCAACTTCGCATACCAAAAATAACGCGTTGACACTTATGAAGACTTTGGGGGTTACTTGTAAACAAATATCTATTGAAGATAGCGTAAACCGTCATTTTGTTGATATTGACCATAAAAAAGATGATTATGGCGTAACATATGAAAATGCTCAGGCAAGAATCAGAACGCTTGTTTTAATGGATTTGGCGAACAAATGTAACGGACTTGTAATCGGTACGGGCGATTTAAGCGAGTTGGCTTTGGGGTGGGCAACATATAACGGCGACCATATGTCAATGTATTCCGTAAACTGTTCCGTACCCAAAACACTGGTGAAAGAACTTGTACGATATGAGGCCGGGCGTTTGGGCGGAGAGGCGCAAGCTGTTCTTGAAAGCATTTTACAGACAGAAATAAGCCCTGAACTTCTTCCTGTTAATAACGGCAGTCAAGCACAAAAAACGGAAGATATAATCGGACCTTATATCCTGCACGACTTCTTTTTGTATTATGCTGTTCGATACGGGTTCACTCCCGCAAAGATTTCTTATTTGGCAAATCATACTTTTAAATCCGTATACGATAGTTCAACTATACAAAAATGGCTTAAAGTATTTTATAAAAGATTTTTTTCACAACAGTATAAACGTTCTTGCGTACCCGACGGTGTAAAGGTTGGTTGCGTTTCGCTGTCGCCGCGCACCGATTGGCGAATGCCCTCAGATGCTGTTGTTGATTTATGGTTAGACGATATAAATTAAAGCGGTTTATGCCGCTTTTTTTATATTGTCCGTAACAATTTAATTTATTAATTGACTTTTGTTGGAAATTGGTGTAAAATTAATTATAGATATAAACTTATCCGTTAGGATTTCGTATATATTTAATTTAAATAATCAGGAGGCTTTATGATTAGCACAACATTTAGCAGCCTGTTTCTTGCAAGCAGCGTTAGCGTGGGGTTGACGGTAGGTTTAGCCATAGCGGCTTTCGTTGTTGCGCTTGGTATTGGTGCGCCTGTCAGTATTTTATTATATAGAAAATTGACAAGCAAAAGATTAGGTGATGTTCAGGTAAGAACAAAAAAAATGATCGATGATGCTATGAATGAATGTATAGCATTGAAGCAAAAAGCAATATTAGAGGCTCAGGAACAGGATTTACAGCGAAGAAGCGAATTTGAAAAGGAAAGTAGAGAGAAGAAATTCGAACTGCAAAAGCAGGAGCAAAGACTCTTGCAGAGAGAAGACTTGTTTGACAAGAAAGAAGATGCGCTTGCTAAAAAGAGCGAGGCATTGGAACAGCAGAAAAACGAACTTGCAAACAAAGAGTTGGAGATTAAGAAAACTCAGGATAAAATTAATCACCAGCATGAACTTATGATAAGCGAACTTGAAAAAGTTGCACAGCTTACCAAAGAAGAAGCAAAACAGGTGCTTTCAAATGAAATACTTGAAGAAACGCGTCGCGACGTTGCTATTCAGGTAAGAAACATTGAACAGACGGCAAAGGACGAAGCAACACTTGAAGCAAAGAAAATAATATCTTTGGCAGTTCAACGTTGTGCGGCAGACCACTCTTCTGAAATTACGGTATCTGTAGTTCAGTTGCCCAGCGACGATATGAAAGCAAGGCTTATCGGGCGTGAGGGGAGAAATATTCGTGCCATAGAAAATGCAACGGGTATCGAACTTATTATAGATGATACGCCGGAAGTTGTAATTTTGTCCGGCTTTGACCCTGTAAGACGTGAAATAGCGAGACTTTCACTTGAAAAACTTATTGCCGACGGCAGAATTCATCCTGCAAGGATAGAGGAAACCGTTGAAAAAGTAAGAAAAGAAATGGATGTAGAAATCAAGGCTGCAGGTGAAAGTGCGATGTTTGAAGTCGGAATTTTCGGGCTTCATCCGGAAATTATCAAACTACTCGGCAGACTTAAATATAGGACGAGCTATGGTCAGAATGTCTATAAACATTCTATTGAGGTAGCTCAGCTTGCAGGGCTTATGGCATCTGAGCTTGGGCTTGACATCAACCTTGCGAAGCGCGCGGGACTCTTACACGATATAGGAAAAGCTGTCGATCACGAGCAAGAAGGAACTCACGTTCAACTTGGCGCAGACCTTGCAAAGAAATTCCGTGAGGGAGGAAAGGTTGTTAACGCTATTGCTTCGCATCATGGCGACTGTGAGCCTACAACGATAGAAGCTGTGCTTGTTGCCGCTGCTGACGCAATATCGGGGGCGAGACCCGGAGCAAGAAGAGAAACGGGTACAAACTATGTCAAGAGGCTTGAAAAGCTTGAGCAGCTTGCAGGCAATTTCCGCGGTGTTGATAAGTGCTACGCAATTCAGGCGGGAAGAGAAGTGCGCGTAATAGTCAAGCCGGAGCAGGTAGACGACGCGCAGACGCTGTTCCTTGCGAAGGATATTGCCAAAAAAATTGAAAAAGAGTTGGAATATCCCGGACAGATTAAGGTTAACGTAATCAGAGAATTCCGCGCAAGTGAATATGCTAAATAATTAATAATAAGTAAACAAAGGTAAGGAAAATAATTCTCCTTGCCTTTGTTTCAAATTGGAAAAATTTTGCATTTTCGATTGGCATTTTAAATACAGGTGATGTAAATCTGAATAATTTTGAAATTGCAGCCTTTGGACAGACACAAATTAAAAACAGCTTGGTCGGTGTCGGGGAATATGCTTTCATTGACGTAGATTTGGTATTTAACGTAACCGAGTCGATGGAAGATATTATTGTGGTTTCTGGTGACATTGAAAGACACTTTAGTTTGCCGGTTTTGTTCTCGGATATTAACATTACCGGAGAAGTATATTTGCAGTCAGGTCAACAAATTTTTGATATTTCCATTAATAATGTTGCGGAAATATCGGAAAACGTAATACTTAATGTTTATAATGGCGGTGAAATAATTTATACGGAACAGGTTATGTCGAAATCAAATACAGTAACGCGAAAACTGTTGCAGTTGAGCGACTTGAATGAAGGAGACAAACTATATTTTGAGATTATTACAAGTGACTCAGATAGACTGCAATGCGACAACAACTTTACATTGACTTCTATAAAAGACACGCATATAGTTGAACATATAAATAATCCGTATGCTTCAATTATAAAATCTGCAAAGGAGTTGATTGTTTGAAAAAAGAACTTAAAATAGCGGGGTATTTATTCTCGGCAATATTTTTCATTGTTTTTGCCGTTGTCTTTATTGATGCCTTTCGTCAGTATCCAAATCTTCAAGATGCATATAACTTAAAAACAAACGTGGATGAAGTTCAAGCCACAATAGATGACTTTCATACTGGTGTTTCGTCAATTGCCGCATATTCTACATATTATTTGCATTATACGTACGAAGAAAACGAAAGAATTTGGACAGGTATTATAGAATATAATCATAGAGATGATACAACGGATAGAAATGTATTAATTTCTTATTATAAGTCTATGATAGGAAATAAAGTGGATATAACAATTGATCCAAATAGCACGAATTGTTGTCTCACAACAGACGTTGAATCAAGGTATAATAAAGTATATCGAAATGAAATTTTACGATTTACTTTTGGCGGAGTTGGGTTGATTGGAACGATAATGTTTTTTATTTGGTTTTTAATTCGTCTTAAAAAAGGCAAAAAAGCAGATAATTGTAAATTTATTAAAGATAAAGAAGATTAATTAATATGACTCACAAGAAAAAGATTTTAATTATTTCAATTTCGGTAGGTTTGGCAGTTGCCATTGCGGTTATGTTTATTACTCTTGCGTTTACAGTCTGGAAACCAAAGGTTAAGACTACGCAAGAGTGGTTAAACGACTTTAAAGATTGCCTTGTGCTATCCAAAGAAGATAGCGAGCAGAAAACTCATAAAAGCATAACCATTACAGAAGGAGAAAATACCGTTGCGCTGTATGAGCATCTGGTTGAAATCAAAAATCAGAACGATGAGAAGATAGCTCATCTGTCCGTTACCGAAAAATTTTCAACGCTTAATTTTAGTTTTGATATATAGTTGCGATGTGCAAGAATGAGTAATTAGAAATAAGCATATCAATTTCAATTTATTTTACAAACTTTAAAAATGACCGGCTAACTTTGTTTTAGCAGGTCATTTTTTAATTACTTGTTGTATCTATTTACTGAACGAATAAAAACATAATGCAAAAGTAGGTATATTCAAAGCGATGAATATAGGAATTATAATTTTGCTTAGTATATCGCTCACGGCAGCAAAGTTGACTTTAAGCAGTAGTGAAACAAGAAAAATTATGGCTATTGCAATTATCGTTACGATAATACAAGCCGTCAGATAAACGGAGGTTGATGGACGTCGCATAATTTTTCCAACGTCTGTATAATACAGAATAGCAAATATGGCCAGCTGCGTCAAGGCAAGTGCAAATATAACGAACGGATAAGCAAGGCTGATTTTAAGTTCGTCTTTAAACAGCAAGCATAGCGCAAATTCAAACAGCATTATCACGCCGATAATAAAGGAGCATTTAAGCAATGTTCCGCCTAAGTTATAGCTCTTTCGTCTGCTGTTTACTACATACTCCGTTGAATTTACTTTCAGTCCGTCCATTTCGGCTTTTGCCGCTAAATCATCTGTTTTCTCTTGCGGATAAGCGCGAGGTTCAACTTGCGGAGCAGGCTGAGTTGGAGTGGGGGGAGTGTTTTTTACCGTCTTGTCAAAGAGGGCATTTATAAGATTTCTGTAATCGCGTTCGGTTTCCGGTTTATTATTGTAGAGCAGTTTTTCCGTATCAATTTTATCGGCCTGTGGCATTATCTCAACTTCTTTTTTAGGCTGAGGAGCAGGCTGCGAAATTAACCTTAAATAATTTTCGTGAAGAATTTTTCTTTCTTCTTCGCTCATTTGAGGTGTGGGTTGTTCGGTTTTGTAAGTGTCCGTTTGCTCACTTTTTTCATCTGCTTTTTCTGCGCTCGCGGAGGGTGCTTTTATTCCGATATTTTCCTTGATAACTATGTTTTCTTTTATCAGTTGTTCGTAGCTTAAATCGTCTTTAACTATGGGAACACGACTCGTTGATTTTTTAAGAAGTTTGAAGTCTACCGGGGTGGGGGGAGGTTGAGAAAAATCAAAAGAACGGTCGGATATAAGGTTGTCGATTACGGTTCTCGAATACTCCCATTCGGCTTGATTTTTTTCAGTTATTTCTCTGCCGCTATCTGTAAGTGTGTAATACTTTCTTCGACCTCCGAGCGATACTTCATCTGTTTTCCAGTACGCATTTATGTAACCTTGTGTTTCGAGACGTTTTAACGCACTGTAAAGTGTGGGCTGCTTTAAAGAATATTGACCGTGACTTTTTTTCTCAATTTCTTCAATGATTTCATATCCGTATTTGTCGCGTTCGTAAAGTGTACGCAGAATAATAGTGTTGATATGTCCGCGAATAAGGTCGGCGCTGATTGCGCTTTTTGTTTCTTCGCTGTTTAAAACGGGTTCAACTTCATTGTCGTTCAATTCCCTGCCGTCCATATTTGTCCTCCGTATTTATGTTTATTATATCACTAAACAGTATCAATGTCAATATTTTGCGGTAAATAATAGGTACTATGTCACACATAAATGATAATTTTAATAAATATATTGGACTTTTGACTTAATAAGTGCTATATTTTAAGTATTCAGCTTTAGTTGTGGTGGTTTTTATGTACAGACATATCAAGGAGTTACAGCTTAGATATACAGATGTTGATGCATTCGACAATTTGAAACTTTCTTCGCTTCTTGCTTTTTTGGAAGAATCTGCATGTTTGTCGGCAGATGAACTCGGCTTCGGTTATGATGACCTTGCTCCTGCCCAAAAGGGGTTTATTGTCATTAATACGTACGTTGAATTGTACAGAACGATAAAGCTCGGTGACGTTTTGACCGTGCATACCTGGCCTTTAAAACCGGGCCATTTAATATTTTTAAGAGACTTTGAATTGTATTGCGGACAAGAAAAAGTCGGCGTTTGCACAACGCGTTGGTGTATGATAAGTACCGATAAATTTGTGCCGGTGCCTGCATCTTCGTTTTTTACAAAAGATTTTTTTGATAGCTATAACACCGAAAGGAGTATAGATTTCAAAGATTGGAAAATTCCTGCCGTTGTGTCTAAAGACGTCGTGTACTCAAAGCTTGTTACGTTTTCAGACTACGATCATTATTTCCATGTCAACAATACTAAGTATGCTGATTTTATGTTTGACGCTTTTTCTGTTGACGAGTTAAAAGGTAAGATCTTGAAATCGGCGCAGATAACTTACGTTAAGCAATGTAAAGAGGGAGAGAGGATAGATTTTTTCAAAGAAGATAGAGACGGATTTCATTTTGTTGAGGGCAAAGTGAACGACGAGACGCGCGTTCAAATGAGGATAATGTTTGATGCTGTTTAATTACAACATTATTCGCTCTAATCGTAAAAGCGTTACGGTTTCCGTTTCGCCGGATAACGTTATTACAGTGCGTTGCCCGAATTCGATGAATGACAGTGCGGTGGAAGCGTTTATTGAGCTAAAATCGGAGTGGCTTTTTAAAGTGCTTGCCGAAAACAATGTCAAAAGGGCAGACAATGAAAGTATTTTAAACTTTAATGAAATCCTTGTCGGTGGGCGAAGGCTACCGCTTTACTTTTCAGAAATTAATGCGGTTTACGACAATGCCGTATACGTAAAAAATAAGCAGTCAATAAAAAAAACTATGATAAAATTTTTAGCTGATGGTTTAATTGATTTTGCGAATCAAATAGCTGAACAGACTAAATTGCATGTTACTTATTTTACGATAAGGCCATACAAATCGAGGTGGGGATGTTGTGATAAAAACGGGGTAATTACGTTGAACAGCACTTTATTGATGTTGCCGTTATACTTGCAACGATACGTAATAATTCACGAACTTTGTCATACTATACACTTTAACCATTCGCAGAAATTTTGGAGTCTTGTGAAAAAGTTTGAACCTAATTATAAACTTTGCAGGAAAAATTTAAATAATTTTAACTATTTAACAAAACTCTATTGAACCAACAGAGGAAACCGGATGATATATTTTGACAATGCGGCAACGACTAAACCTGACAAACTTTGTGTTATGAAGGCGGAAAAATACTTACTTGACGACTTTTATAACCCGTCAGCACTGTATTCGGAGGGCTATGCCGTCAGTACCCAATTAAAGCAGGCTGCGTTAAATATACTGACGCGCATTGCGGATGCCAATGCGTTTAACTTAATATTTACGTCTTGCGGAACAGAGGCGGACAATCAGGCTGTTTTTTGCGGAGGTAGACGCGGAAACGTCGTTACGACGCTTGGTGAACATTCGGCAGTCAACTCAGCGGTAAACGAATTAAAACAACGCGGAATTGAGGTTCGATTTGCTGATTTGAATGATGACGGAACCGTTAATGAACAACATTTATTGAGTTTGGTTGACGATAAAACATCGCTTGTTTCGGTAATTCACGTCAATAATGAAACAGGTGCGATTAACGATATTTTGAGCATAGCCAAGCGTATAAAACTTAAAAATCAATATACGCTATTTCATTCTGACGGCGTACAAGCTTACGGTAAAATTAATTTTAAGCTTTCGCGTGACGTTGACCTATATTCTGTCGGTGCGCATAAAATAGGCGGAATAAAGGGTTGCGGAGCACTAATTAAAAGAAAAAATCTTATAATTAAGCCGTATATTTACGGTGGGGGGCAGCAGCAAGGACTTCGCAGTGGGACGGAAAATATTTTTGGGATAAAATGCTTCGAGTATGCGGCGTTAAATCGATACGAAAATTTGCAGGAAAATTTTGAAATAGTCAAAAAAATTAATGAAACTGTGCGTAGCGGGCTTGATAAAAACTTATTTGGGTTTATTTCAAATTCAAATTGTTCCCCGTATATACTGACTGTGTTTACCGACGGTGTTCGCGGTGAAACGATATTGCACGAAGCGGACGATAATGGTCTGATAATAGGTACGGGGTCGGCTTGTTCGTCAAATTCAAATAAAAGATATTCACGGGTAATTCTTGCTTGCGGATATCGGGAAAGTGTTGCAGACGGCATTTTGAGGTTAAGCTTTTCTCCTGAAAATACTGTCGATGAAGCCAATCAAGCAGTTGAAATTTTAAATAGAATTGTTAAACACAGAAAAGAAATAGTGGGCTAATATGGAAAAAGTTATAATAATCAGATATGCGGAAATGCATTTAAAGGGTAAAAACAGGGGGTGGTTCGAGCGCCTTTTTGCTGTAAATCTTGAAAAAAGTTTAAAAGGAATTAAACACGAAATTCACAGACAGAGCGGCCGATACCTCGTTGAAAATTTTATTGATGATGAGACTGATTTAATTGTTGACAAGCTGTCAAAAGTGTTTGGGATACATTCTTTCAGCGTCGGTTTAAAAGTTAAGTCGGATATGAATGAAATTTTTAATGCTGCAATGACGGTGAGCAGAACTTACGGAAGTTTTAAAATAGACACGCACAGAGCAGATAAGTCTTATCCGCTAAATTCAATGCAAATTAATGCTGAGTTGGGCGGAAGAATGCTTAAAGCAAACGCGGAGTTGACGGTCGACGTGCATAATCCGTCGTTTATAATAAATGTTGACGTAAGAGAAAACGGAACGGCTTTGGTTTTTAACGAGTTTATCAAAGGTGCAGGCGGTATGCCCGTCGGTTCTTCCGGTAAAGGTCTTTTGCTTATTTCGGGGGGGATAGACAGTCCCGTAGCAGGGCATATGATAGCAAAACGCGGAATGAGTTTAGAGTGCATTCATTTTCACAGTTACCCATATACGAATTTGCAAGCAAAGGAAAAGGTGATTGAGCTTACAAAAAAGCTTTCGCAATACAGTTGCGGAACAAAATTGCACGTCGTATCCGTGACGCACATCCAAGAAGAAATTCATAAAAAATGCAACGGCGAATATATGGTAACTTTGCTTCGGCGTTTTATGATGCGCATAGGTGAAAAATTAGCAAAAAAGTGTGGGGCCCAGTGCCTTATAACCGGTGAAAGTCTTGCACAGGTTGCAAGCCAGACGATAGAGGGAATTACTTCGTCAAACAGCGTTATTGAATCGCTTCCCGTGTTGCGTCCGCTTTGTGGATTTGATAAAAATGAAATTATCGAAAGGAGTAAAGCAATAGGCGCTTACGAAACGTCTATTGAACCTTATGAGGACTGTTGTACCGTGTTTTTGCCAAAGCATCCTGTTACAAGGCCCAAGCTTTCAGACGTGTTGAATGAAGAGGGTAAGCTTGACGTTACCGCGTTAATTGAGGAGGCG
>CAJTQE010000035.1 GCA_910578655.1 uncultured Christensenella sp. | reverse complement strand
GTTTACAATGACGTAAACGACCTAAACAAAACGCAAGCTTGACGCCGTATTGCGAAGTATATATGCGTTTTTATTTTTTTTCGTCTAAGTGTTTATACAGCATATAATAGCTAACATTGCCCGTCTTTTCAAACATCTTCCAGGCAAGTTCGGCAGCGTCTTTATCTTTTTTACTCATAAACCACCTCTTACTAAAAGACTGTGCAGTTTATAAAAAATTATTAAACGCAAAAAAGTAAGATACGTCTTCCGTTAATACGCATAGATTGGGGCAATGCAAGGCGCGTGCGTTTACGAAAGAGCTTACAATGAAGTAAGGACTGAGTAAAAACGTACCGCCGCAGAGTGCCTGATTATGCGTTTTAATCGTTATAACCGAAGTCTTTTAAAAGATTAGGGCGGTTGCGCCAGTCCTCTTTGACTTTTACGTAAGTAGTTAAAAAAACTTTGGCGTTTAAAAACTTTTCCATATCCTGACGGGCGAAAGACGCAACCTCTTTTAAAGCCTTACCCTGCTTACCTATCAAAATGGCTTTGTGGTTGGGCTTTTCGCAGATTATATCGAGGTTTATATCGTAAACGCCGTTGTCGTTTTTTTGGAATGTGTTAATTGAAATCGCCACGCCGTGAGGAATTTCCTGTCCGAATTTAAGCAGGATTTTTTCGCGCATTATTTCGGAAATCATAAACTTTTCGGACTTATCGGAAACGATGTCCTCACTTATTACCCTGTCGCCTTCGGGCATTTTAGCGGCAAGAAATTGTTCAAGTTTTGAGATATTTTTATACTTCCTTGCGGAAACGGGAAAAACATCGCACTCTATTCCGCTGTCGTATAACAGTTTCATATCGGTTAAAATATTTTCTTTCGGCATAATATCTATTTTGGTATAAGCCACCGCCATAGGAATTTTTCCGTCTGAATATTTTTTAATCAGCGCGACGTCGTCGGTAGATAGCCCTGCGTGTCCGTCGTGGACGAACAGAATAAAATCGACGTCGTTTGCCGCCGTTTCGGTGGTTTTCATCATCACGGACGAAAGGCGGTTCTTCGCTTTGTATATGCCGGGGGTATCTACGAATACAAGCTGATAATCGTCCTTAGTAAGTACGCCCATAATCGCGTCCCGCGTGGTCTGCGGTTTGGGGGAAACTATTGCAACTTTTTCACCGACAAGCACGTTTATAAGCGTGCTTTTGCCTGCGTTGGCTTTGCCTATTACGCCGATAAATCCGCTTCTCATTGCCTTACCGCGCCCATTTTTGCAAGGACGCGTTCCTCCTTTTGCCGCATTAAAATTTTGTCGCTTTCCTCAACGTGGTCGTAACCCAAAAGATGACAGATGCCGTGTGCGGCAAGATAGTTTATTTCGCGCATTATTCCGTGACCGTATTCCGCTGCCTGCTCAGCCGCGCGCTTTTCGCAAATTGCAATACTGCCGATAAAAAGACGCCCGTCCTCGTCCGCTTCGTAAGGAAAGTTTTTCTTTTCTATTTTAACGCCGAAAATTCCGTCAAGCGACGGATAACTTAAAACGTCGGTCACGGCGTCGATACCGCGCGTTTCGCGGTTAAGCCGCTGAATTTCCTGTTCGTCTACTATTACTATTTCCGCTGAAAGGTCTGCGTCGCTTTCAAACTCGTTTTCAAACGCGGCGGACAGCGCGGTAAAGTCCTCTTCTTCACAATATATATATAGTTTCATATTACTTCTTTTTTGCTACTGTGATTTTGGGGTAGACAACCCTTGAATGATAGACGCCCGAAAGCTGGCTTACTATCGTACTTTTTATGACGGTCAGCTCGCGCATAGTAATATTGCAGTTATCGAACTGACCCAAATCAAGACGTTCTTCGATTATATTTCGGACGAACGCTTCGATTTTTTCGGGTGAACGGTCGGGAAGCGTTCTTACAGCCGCTTCCGAAGCATCGGCAATCATTATCAGCGCGGCTATCTTCGATTCGGGAATAGGGCCGGAATAGGAATAGTTTTCTATGTTAAGCTCTCCGTCGCTCATTTTCAAAGCCTTGTAATAGAAATATTTAATGGGCAGGGTGCCGTGATGCTGAACCGCAACGTCCGCAAAAAATTCCGGCAGGCGGCTCTTTTTGATAAGCTGTGCGCCGTTGCGCGTATGAGAACGGATAATGTCGACCGACAGCTCCGGAGTGATATCGTCGTGGAAGTTGTATTCCGTTTGGTTTTCGGCAAACATTTCGGGGCCTTTTAACTTGCCCACGTCGTGATAGAATGCAGCCGCCCTTGCAAGTTCGGCGTCTTCGCCTATTGCTTTGGCGCACGCCTCCACAAGCTGTGAAACGACGACGGAGTGGCTGTAAGTTCCCGGTGCGTTTTCTTTGAGTTTCTTAATCAGAGTTACGCCGTCTGTGGTTATCTCGCGAAGGCGGAAAACGGTCATTTCGGCAAATATTTTTTCCAGCATCGGAAGAAGGAACATATAGAGCATTACCGACACCAGACAACCGACTGCGCCGAATATCAGCAAATCGATAATCTGTGCGGCAGTGAAAGCGCTGACGGGCAAAATCATTACGCAGTTTATCGCCTCTACGGGCAGAAACAGAATAAACGCAAATATAATGGACTGAAAACGGCTTTTTACTTTTGTAAATACAAAAGCAGAAATTATGCCCGTGCAGAACGTACTCAGCAGGCAGGCGTAGCTTTCGTAAATCATTATGTTATTGAGGTCGGCAAAGCGGTCGACAATCAGCATCATAAGCGCGTAAACCGAGTTGATAAACACCGCATCGCGCCGTTTAAACAGCGTTACGCACATAAGCGACATTAAAACGAGCGGTCGCGACATAGGGTTCACGAAATAGCTGAATATGAAAGTAAGCACGAACGAAAGATAAATTATCAAAAACAATTCGCCGATTTTACTTACACGGGTTAAAACGTATTTATTTTCAAAAAACAAATAAGTATATAAAATTGAAAAAAGAATGGGTATTGATACGGTAACCGTTACAAGCTGCTGTTTATGGTCGGGAAAATAAGCGTTAAACCCCGACGGCTTGAACTTGACCGCAATCATACACAGCATTAAAAGATAGATGCCGATTATTCCGAGAAGAAAGGCAAATATACTTTTAATTACGTCCTTCTGTCTGAGCTTGGTTAACGTGTTCAACTTGCTCCCTCCTTTTATCGTCTTTTTCGTACGCTCTGACTATTTTCATAACCAAAGGATTTCTGACGACGTCTTTATCCGTTAGTTGAATTATTCCTATATCCTCAACCCCGTCCAAAACGGACGCAGCGTGTTGCAATCCGCTTGACTTGCCGTTCGGCAAATCGATTTGGGTTATATCGCCCGTGACGACCATTTTACTTCCGTCGCCCAATCGGGTTAAAAACATTTTCATTTGTTCGCGTGTGGCGTTTTGCGCTTCGTCCAAAATGACGAACGCGCCCGACAGCGTCCGTCCGCGCATATAAGCAAGCGGCGCAATCTCAATGGAACCGCGTTCCAAAAGTTTTGCATAGGTTTCAAGGCCGAGCATTTCCTGCAACGCGTCGTACAACGGGCGCAGATAGGGGTCAACCTTAGTCTGCAAATCACCGGGAAGAAAGCCGAGTTTTTCGCCTGCCTCTACCGCAGGGCGTGTGAGAATTATTTTTTCCGCCTGCTTGGACTTTAATGCCTGAACGGCAAGGCAAACGGCAAGATAAGTTTTGCCCGTACCGGCAGGGCCTATACCGAAAGTTACGGTATTTTTCTTTATGCTTTCAACGTATTTCTTTTGACCGACCGTCTTGCACTTTATAGGTTTTCCGCGATAGGTTACAGCAACCGTATCGGCGGAAATTTTGTTTATTTCCCCCGCTCTGCCGTCGGCGGCAAGTTCTATGCAGTATTCAACCCTGCCCCTGTCCACCGTTTCGCCGGCATCTGCAAGCGACAGCAGCCCCTCTATTACCGACGCCGCTTTCACAACGCTTTTTTCCTCTCCGCCGATAACGAAAGTTAACCCGTCAACGCGGACGGTTACTCCGAAGTCGCGCATAATTATATTCAAATTTTCGTCGAACGTACCCAAAATTTTTTGCAGCTTGTCCACGCTTCGGGCTTCGACTTTCTTTACGGTATTGTTAGACATTAATCTCCTTAAAGCTATTCCATATTTATACTAAGCTTTTGCAAATAAGTAAATTCTATGTTATAAATTACTCCGTTTTCCGTTGCAGTGACCGTATGTGTTCGGCTTATAACCTCGTCCGAATAGAGGTTGGCTTTTGAATACGCGGCTTTCAAAGCGGCGTCGCTTTCCGTTGCAGCGGAATATTCGTAACTGCCCTTGCACTCTATTTCGGCAAACCCGACGGCAATGCAGTCCGTACGGCTGTCGCCGACCACGGTATAGGCGTAAATAATGGGGTCGCCTGCGTTTACGGCAGAGTTGACCTCCACCGCCGCAGTGCCGCATATTGCAACTATTTTTTTGACCACTCCGCTTTTATCCGCGAAAAGATTAGTGCGCTTTGCTGTATCGTCAAGTTCTTCGTCGACCTGAACGTCGACTTTAAGCACGCTGCCGTGCTTTTCGATATTGCAGAAAGTGACAGACGGCAATGCAAGAATTTTGCCCTCGGCCGCAGGTATATCCAACGAGCGGAAAGCTTTATATTGCGAAAATCCCTGCTCGTGCAAAATACGGCGGACGTCTGCCGATAAATAACTGCCGCTGCCGCTGACTTCTATTCTGAAAACAAACGCGTTGGATACGGCGGCAATACAAATGAAAGCCGCCGCGCCGATTATCAGACCTATGCGTGCCGTAGCGCGCGACAGTAAACTTTTACGGCGGCTGCTCTCCACGGAGATATTATAACACGGTTTAGAAAAAATTGCAAAAACTTTTTTAAGGTCTTTGTCTTTTATTGAAAATATTAACTTTGCGCCGTCCTTTTTGCAGTTATACACGCCCACTTTGGCGTTTTTAAGCTTTTTAAGCGCAGTTTCCGCAGTAGAAATTATTGTAACCCTTGATATGTCAGTCAATTTGAACACCAACTATTTTGCCCTTAATAAGCAAATCTTCCTCAAAATATTTTCCCAAAGTCAACCCCTCTCCGACAACCGTTATCTTATTTTTTTTGAGCGCCAAAACCACCCTTTCGGAAGAGTATTCGGCAACGCCCTTTATACTTCTGAAATAACCGCCGAACTCGGGTACTATCGAAAACGATTTTAACGTATCCGCGCCGAGTTCGCATAAAATCTGTTCTAAAAGTTTCATATAATATTGTATGCCGCCATTGGGAGGCGATAGACTATTTTGACGATAAAACCGCCGTGCGGAAATTCCGCACGGCGGTTTATATTATACTGCCGAAATATTTAAAGTTTTGTTTGAATTTGCAAGCAAAGTTGCGTTGTCGTTCTTGTCGGTTGAAATATCGCCGTTTGTCAGTCCGTCGCAATTTACGCTGACCGACGCCGTTTGCCAACTTGTAACCCATTCGGTTATGGACGTGGGACGCTTGTTTTTAATTCTGAAAAACAGAGTCGAAGTTTGAGCCGCTTCGTTGACGTAAGTTACTTGCAAAACCTTGTTAACGTCGCCGTCGTTTGCCCAGTTAAACTGTAAAGCCGTATCTTCCAAAACAAGGAAAGCACCCTGAGCGTTTGCTTCGTTTTCAACGTTGGTCGGGTTCACATAGAATTTGTTGCTGCCCGAAAGATTGCTTGTAAGCGAGTAATTTACCGCGTAAACCATTCTCGCATATATTACGGTAGTGTTTACGGTAAGCGTTGCAGGCGTTACGGGCGTTTGGAACGACGCCTTGCCGTCAACCTCTTCGTATGCGTACCAACCGTAAATTGAGTTAGCCTTAGTCAAATCGTGCTGCGCCGTAAACGCGCCGTCCTGCAAAGATACGGAAGTCACTTCCTCTCTGTTGCGCGCCCATACCGCGTAATACGCGCGGTGCTGTACCGTCGTTTCGAATTCAAGCAAATTGGAGCTGTTTTCATACGCCCAGCCGAGCAAAGTATAGCCGTCTGCGTAAATTGCAGGTAAAGCGTCGCCCTCGTTTACGCTTAAAGTTTTTTCATAAACTCCGTCAAACGCAACTGCGCTTTTAAGCGTAATCTCGGTTATTGGAAGGTGAACGCACTCTGCGGTAATCAAAGCATAACTGTCGGGCATTGTATAGGTGAACGTTTCCGCAACTCCGATAATTCCGCTGTCGTAAATAACTTCGCCGGATTCGCCGTAGACGGTAAGGCGCGATATACCCTCGTTACCGGAAAGACATCTTACGGTTATTTCCGCGTCGGGTCTTGCGTAGTACTGACCGTTGACAAGCTGAATATCGCCATTGGCAATGAATTCAACTCCTTCACCCATAGCAAGCACGTGCCAAGCGTTTAAAGAGTTATCGGTTATAGTTATCGTGATTACGCGAACGCCGTTTTGCCGATTTTCGGAAACCGAAACGCTGTATTCATAAATTATGCCGTAAGCAGACGAGTTATCGTTTAACTGAGAAATTATGGAATTCTTTATGTAGTCTGCATAATCGTCGCCGGAAACAGAGTTTTTAATTCCGCTTACAAAACCGAAGTCGACAGCGGCAAAATCGCATCCTTCAACTGCGTAATTGACAAACTCCCAACCGCCGAGCTGAGCTTTAACGTAATAAATTTTTTCGGAAATGAAAGGCTTGTCGTAATAAATTCTGTTCCACGAAGAGTCAACCTGATTGTCGGTAGTCGGAACGTGTTCAAACGGATTGTTACGGATACCGTTATAATATACCGTGCAATCGTTGTTGTCCGCCGCATCCGCAGGATAGCAACCGTAAAATACGGTGGTCTTATTGCCTGAATCCGCTCTTCCGCCGAAGAACACGCTTTCGGCGCAGAACACCACGTTTTTAATGCCCTTGTTGCCGACAAAAGCCAAGTCGTAAACGGCAACTACAGTGTCGGGAACGATTACGTTTACAAGCGAGTTTTCAATATTGTCGTTGTGGTTTTTGAAAGCCTCTCTGCCTATGTAACGAACGGGATAGCCGTTGATTTCCGCCGCAACTTCAAGCCAGGCGTCCGCGTTGTTATAGTAATAGGAAATATTATCGTTTACTCCGCTGACAAAGTATCCGTCCGCTTTAACGTCAAACGAGTAGTCGATGCCGTTTTCCGCCCCGTAAAAGGATTTGACGTATTTGCCGTAAACGTTTAACTTGCCGTCAACAATATCGGCTTCGTCCACGAATTCAACTCTGTTTTCAAAGCTTGCTTCTTTGTACCAACCGAGCCAGGAATAGTTGTTAAGTTCGTATTCGGCAAGCGCATCGCCTATCGAGAGCGCGACGGACTGAGAGTTCATCACTCCGATGCCGACAAAGTTGAACACCACCTCTACTGCCGGTTCGCTTGATTTATAAATGCTCAGCCTGCCCTTGCCGTCGATATAATTCAGCCACTCGTCGGTAATTATTATCGAATCGGGCAATACGTTTCCGTCCGCGCCGACATAGATAAGTTTCAACGTTTTATCTTCGTCGGCAAATTCAGGGAAATCGCTTCTTATAAGATTTATCGTAGAGCCGTAAAGCACGTTCAGCGTTTTTTCGGGAACGGTATCCCCGATTTTTGCATAAACGTCGAGATAGACGGTTTCGAGAACGTCTGAAGAAATATATTCGTTTCCGATAGAGTTATAGCAACCGAATATGGGGGTTATGTGCTGTTTGTCGCCCGTAAACCGGTGATTTCTGTCAAAGCCGAAGTCTCGCGTTACGACGTCAAGGTAATTCGGCAATGCAACCGTACCGAATTTATCGCTTTCATTACTGCCGTAAACGTCGGTCATACCTTTGAGGTATGTTGACAGGTCAACGTTAATTTTGACCATACTGTCAATTTGTGCGAACGCCTTTATTCCCTTTAAGCCGTTTTCATCCCTCAATATCGCCGCGCCGAGGCCCGTAAGTACGCCGTTCGTAAGCTTAGACGCGTTAATATCAAATGCGTAATAGCCGCTGTCTAAACTTATATTGTTCAATGCAAACTGCGCGCCGTTGCCGTAAGACGAGAGTATTTGACCGTCACCTGAATTTACAGACATACCTGAAATATAATCGGAAAGTTTAAATTCGCTGTCCTTTACCGTCTGTTGAAGCTGTTCAAACAAATTGTAAGTTTGGGGTTTTGTCAAACCGCTGTTGATATCCGTCTTGACGATACTTGCGAGTATTCCCCAAGTAAAGTCTGACGTGCCAAGCAACCACTTGACGGGCGAAGTATTTTTGTCCAAAAGGTTGTCAAGCAGGTATTCCAAAGTAAATACTTTATATTCCGGTGTAGAAGTGCTATTTCCCGGTGTAGAAGTGATATTTCTTCCGAATACCAACAGTCCGTCTGAGTATGTAACTCCGATGTCACACCTATCCGTTGCGGCAGAAGATTGCATTTCCGCCCCGAACGTAATATAAAATTTGTTGTTTGCGTCAAAACCGGCGGTCAGCGTCACGTTTTTAAACTCAATAGAAAGTTTAATTAACACGTCTATATCTATTTTGATAGAGCCGGTAAATGTATACAGTCCGTAAACCTGTTTACTGTCATTCAGAACGGTTTTCGTAACGTCGTCTAAAAGCATTGATGCAAAACCGATATCGATATAACCGTCGGAGTTTAACGCGCCGTTGTCAAAGTCGCAAGGCTTAGCGTCAAGAGTAAGCCATACGCCGCCGTCCGTTTCCAAAGTTCCGAAAAGCGTTTTATTCTGCTGATTAAGCGTTGCGTTAAGCGTGCCGAATTCTACGCCGAAAAGTGCGTTTGTTACGGGGTCTATATTTATTTTAGCCCTGCCGGTTTCCTTATCGAACACGAATGAATTCTCTATATCGAGCGACAGAATCGCGCCCAAAAGCTGCGAAAGCTTGTCGCTTGCCCTTGTTCCGTTT
Source organism: uncultured Christensenella sp. (assembly GCA_910578655.1). Classification (GTDB taxonomy): domain Bacteria; phylum Bacillota; class Clostridia; order Christensenellales; family Borkfalkiaceae; genus Coproplasma. Next base: position 9,113 of record CAJTQE010000035.1, on the reverse strand, counting down.
TTATCGGTCATCGAGGCAAACTGCGCAACGTTTTCACTGTCGCCTAAATGCTTTGTTAAAAACTCAACAAGGTTGGTATCGGTAATGATACGGACGAGCTGTTCCGCAGCGTCGTAAACGTTCATTACGTCGGCTTTGAACTTTATACCCGAAAGCTTGGTTGCACCGATCTTATTCAACTCAACGAAAATCATTCGTCCGCTGTATGCAACGCTGACGTTTACCGCCGTACCGCTCAAATCTATATCCAGGTCGGTTTTGACAAGTTTGGCTGTACGGTTGGCACCGACAAAACCTTCGTCGTAGTAAAGCCCCGCTTTCACGGTTACGCCTTCGAGAACGTCGATACCGCTGTGCGCGCCGACAATCTGAATGTTGACTTTATAGGGGTTATCGCCCAAAATATTCTTGAGAGAAACCTGTTCGAACGCGTCGAAAAAGTCGCTGTAAATTATTCTTAAAAATTCAGATAAGCCGTAATATGTATAATTTTCGGTTGCAAGCTCTGCATAAATATCCGCAACCGTTGCTCCGCTGCCTGCCTCTGCCGTGACTACGGCATTGAAAGAACCGCCCATAATTTCAAGCGAAAGTCCGCCGTTTGCGCCGAAAATAAAGCTTATGCCGTCCGCGTGTTTGATGACAAGATTGTAAATTGCCTGCTCCGCGTCCGTTTGCATTTCAATTACCAAATCGTTTGCAACATCCAGAATTGCGCTCAATATCGCTCTTACGTTGGCGTTTGAAAGAATTTCTTCAACGGTGTATCCGCCGACGGAATAGCCGGCAACTCCGACTTGACCTAAAAGACCCTTGAACGAGTTTACAAGCTTATCGATTTCACTGCTGTTAACTCTGACGCCGACCTCGTTTATAGTCAAAGTGACGAAAGGCTCGCTTGTTTGGTCGTAAATGAAATTAACCGAAAGGTTATAAACATCTACCGCAACCGAAAGCGACAGCGCAACCTTAACATTGTTTTGCGCCCAGGCAACTTCGCCCACGCCGGTAACGGCAAACGCAGTTCCGTTAACCGTACCGCTTGCCTCCGCCCTGAAAGCGACGTCCTGCGCCTCAGCTATAGCCTTGCCCTGTTCGATTGCACCGCCTATCAAATCGATAAGCTCAGCAACGTTGAAATATCCCTCACCGACGAACGGTTTCAATTTCTCGTCGCTGCCGTTCAATTTAAGGAGGTTGAGACCTATTTGGCTGTCGGAAGCGATAATCTCGCATTTTGCAGGATTATACTCCGCGTTAAGTACGCCGAGTTTTATTCCGAGATTGAAGCCCGAAAGCAACGCGTCGAGGTCAAGCTTGACGGTAGCTTTTTCGTCCGTAACGCAGAAAAACTGTGTAAAGTCAAGTTTTAGCACGCCTTGCAAAAGTTTGCCGATTACGTCGGAATTAAGCGAATAATTCAGCGGCGTTACCGCGTTTATTATCGAATTGACGCCCTCTGCCACTTCGTCGATTTCAAGATAAAGTTTTGCCGCAAGAGGAGCCTCGTTTATGCCTGAAACGTCGAGGTAGACGGTGCCGTAACCGCCGTCGAATCCGACCTCGTAGTGCGCCGAAAGTTTGAGCGCAAGCCCGTTATACGAAAGGTTTATTTCGTTAAAGTTTACTTCTAAGCCGTTAAAATCGTCTATAAACGCAAGTTTTGCAGAAAGTCCGAGTTCAAGACCCGTCAAATCCACGTCGCTTTTTATAAAGTCGTTGCCCGTAAAAGAAAGTTCGAGGTCGTAAGAGTTTTTACCTAAAAGCGTGTTTACGCCGTCAAGATAAATCTGCAAATCAACGTAATTGCTAAGCTCGAACTCAGCCAGTGCGCCGTCATTGCCGTTTAAAGTAACTTCAAGTCCGAGCTGCTCTAACCTGCCGTTAAGCGTTGCGCTTGCAACAATGAATTGCAAGTCGAGTTCGCCGAACGTTACGCCGAGTGATATATCGAGGCTTGACAAAAGTTCGTCAACGTTGAGGGTTACGCAAAGTTTTTCGTTGGTGGCGAAGATAATTTCGTTATAGTCGAGTTTCAATAAAACTTGGATTACCTTCGCAAGCATATCGACCTGAACGGTCTGTTCCCCCACCGCTTCAGATGAGGGTAGGAATTTGTTTATTATCTCTTTAATGCCGTCAACTGCCGCCGCAACGTCGCAGTGGACTTTTGCGTCAAGTTGAATTTTTTCGTTTAAGACGGTGAGCGATGTTACGTTTATGTAGACCTTGCCGTAACTGCCGTCTGACAAATTGACCGTATAGTACGCAGTTAGTTCAACGCCGTATTCGCCGTAGCTTACCGTAAGGGGAAGCTGAACGCGGACGCAGTTACCCTCCGCCGCAACGGTTGCAACGCCTTCCGCCTTTAAGCCCCTTAAATCTATTTTGTCTGAAATTTCAGTTCCGTTAAGCGTAAACGAAATGTTATAAGAAGGTTTTGACAAAAGGGAATACACGCTGTCAAGATACGCGTTAAAATTTACAAAACCGTCCGGTGCGATTATGGGCGCGGTTACGTCGGAACCCGTTATTGCAAGTTCAACGCCTTTGAAACTTCCGTAAATAACTTCGTTTGCCCTGTCGAATCTGAGCGAAACCGTCCCTAAACCGAAACCGGTAGAAATACCCAAACCGTCAAGCAAATTGTCGGCATTGATTTCAAGGCTAATCTCGTCGGCATTGCCGCTGACTTTGCCTATTATATTTGAAAAATCAAGATTTAAAACTTTGTTGATTATATCCGCAAGTCGGTCGGTCGATGCCTCTTTCGCAACTGAGGGTGCGAATAAGGAGACGATATCCTTTACCGTGCTGAAAGTATCGGCAACGTCGCAGTAAACTTTTGCGTCTACCGTCAAGCCGTTAATTTCGGTAATGTGAAGATATAAAAGATTGTTTATGTAACTTGCGTCAAGCGTTAAAGAAACGCCCTTGTATTCTGCGGAAATTTGTACGTTTGCCGCAACGGAGCTTGCAATTGAAAGATATGCATCGGCGTTAAGGCTCAGACCCTCAATCAAGCCGTCTGCATTTATGCCGATTTTAACGGAATTACTTGAAAGAATATTGTAAACGCTGTCTATGTAGTCGGAAAGATTTGCAGGCGTATTTACGGGATTTCTTGAAATAATCTGACTGCCGACGTCGGGAACGATATCCGCAGACAAATCAAGCACCGTGCCGTTAAGCTTAACGCAATTTAAGTTAAGGCTTTTAACATCGTAAATATCGCCGTCCTCTTCCCTTGTTCTTGAAAAGCCTATCGCCGCGTCAACGCCTATTCCCAAACCGAGCAAATCATCCGATTTAAGCGTGACTATAGCTTCCGTATCGGAAAGTTGAAGTTTTAAATCGTTTAATACCGAGCCGAAGTCACCCCCGTCGCCGTCTTCAACAGATACCGGACGCGAGGTCAACCCGTTTACCCAATCGGTTATTTTATTTAACGACTGTGAAATTTCATTAATATCGACGGTAAGCGCGAAATCGGTACTGTAATAGACGTTTACCGCGCCGCCCTTAAATTCGATATACAAATCCTGCTTTCCGCTGCCTTTCTTTTCAAGCGCAACCCTCGCGTCAAGCGATGCGAGAACGTCGCTCAAATCCGCAATCTTTAAATAGACTTTACCGTCGTATTCCGTGCTGCCTGCGGTCAGGGAAATATCAAACTGCTGACCGGATTGCGACAGTACTTTATTGAAACCGCCGCCGAGTATATCGATTACGGTAGGAGGAACTTCATCGCCCGTACTGTCGTCGGGGAGACTTCCGACGTAGTTTTTAAAGTAGTCTTTATAATAAGCAAAATGCGCTTCATCAAATCCCTCTGTCGTATCGTCCAACGTCGTGGCGGTTTTTGAGTTGCTGCTCATATCCAAACCGCCGAGAGCGCGGGGATTTATCGTTGCTTTTTCATCACAATAGCTTTCAAGAACCTGCCACTGCGCGTCGAACGTGAAAGTAATTTCTATTTTCTTGAAAACGGGGAAGCCTTTCAGTCCGCCTCTCGTCTTCATTCCGTACTGATACCAGCATCCGGCGCCTTCGTTTAAATAGTACTTCTGCGTATACGTACCGTCGCCGTTATCGATAACGTCGTCCGCGCCGATAAGCGTCTGTTCGTTTATTACGTAAACGGAAATTTCTTTATTGAACTCGCCGTAATCTTTTTTATAAGTTTCACTGTTGTAAACCGTGGGTTTACCGTTTGACCATTCGATATCGAGAGGAACGGAATTCTTTGCCGGTTTATTACCACCCCTGACGTGCGCCTCGTCATCGTCTATAAAGCACGACTGCGAAGAACTTTTTACAAGCCCCGAATATGAAAGGTCCGACGAAACCATTACGTCGAAATCTTCGCCGCTTAACTCGGAAGTTTTAAAATCTTTCCAGGACTGCGTAACCTGTTCGTAGCCCGTACACTTAGTCGAGTTGTGGGCGTAAACGTGATACATCTGCTGATGGTCGAGAACATAGGCCATATAACCGATATTATCTATCGGCTTTGCCGTCGTGGGAAGAGAACCGTCCTGAGGCGGTTTTTTTCTGTACGTAGTTACGTCGCCGATGACGACCGGTCCGTGCTGCTTGAAAGAAGAGATACCCCAAAGCATACTGAACGCCATTATTACGGACAGCAGCAATACTGAAATTATCATTACGGCTACACGAAAGCCGGATATATTACTCTTTTTAATCTTTAATTTACTCATAAATAATCCTACTGATGCCTTATAGCATTTGTTAGTATATCCGAATTTAATGTTGTTGTCAAACGAATTCGCTTAATTGTAATAAATAAATATTACAATGACAAGAAAATCATATACAAATCGTTAAAAAAATACAAAATAAGTCACCTACTCTATATTATAATGGCTTAAAGAGGTGACAAAATGGCTGTTAAAATTTATATGACAAACTTGAAGGGAGGAACCGGCGTTACCACCTGTTGCATAGGGCTGGGGCTTGCGCTTGCAATGACCGGTGAGAGGACGCTTATCGTTGACGGAGACAGATACGCCGCAAACGCGCTTAGTATTTGCGGATGCCCGAATATGCAATTTTATACGCTTGCCGACTATGAGAAAGGTGCGTGCCGCGCAAAACAGACGCTTATTCCGCACCACCGCGCGGCAAATCTTTCGCTGTCGTCTTCGCTTGGGCTTTCGGATGAAAAGTTTGCCGAAGCCGCCGTTGAAGAACTTGACGGACTTTTCGATTACATACTGCTTGACAACATTGCCAAAAAGAAATGCAATAGCGCGGTAATAGTTACCGAACCGCACATTCCATCGGTAAAAAGCGCCGACGCCTGCAAGGCAATGCTTACCGACAGCGGAATTAAAAACGTTTCACTGTTTGTAAATAAGCTGAACGGAGGACAGATTATCAACGGCGACGTTATGACTGCACAGGAAATAGCCGCTTTATTGAGACTGCCTTTGAAAGCTGTAATACCCGAAGACTTATCTCTTCCGCTCGGCAAATGGAAAAAAACAACCTTAAAGGCGTTTAAGGCCGCTGCGGAAACAATTACCGGCAAAAAAGAATACGTTTGCAACGTTTTAAAGCCTTATTTCGGCTTTAACGGGTTTATAAAAAGAAAAGTGAGGGACAGACTATGAAGGCCGAAATTAACAGACTTCTATCGCTTGACCGCGACGATATGTCGGACTTTGAAAGAGAACTTTTTTTGTCTGACGTAAAAAAAGTGACCGACGAATACTTTGAAAGCAACGGTAACTCGTCACTTGAAATCACACGCACCGACGACGGGTTTTTAATCTGCATACTTATGTCCGCCAGGCGCATTAAAAATTTAAAAAAACCGCAGTAAGCACTGCGGTTTATTTTATATACGGGCTGAGATAATCCCGACTGCTTTCTGCAACTCCCCGTCGCCTTTCGTCCACTCCCATTCGGCGTCGACGGGCGTTCCCGTCACTCCGACATCGTGTATACAAGTCTTTCCGTCCGGCCAGTAAATTTTTGCCGTAGTAAGTTTCAGTACTTCACCTGTCGAATAATTAACAAACGACGACTGCATTATACCCTTGCCGAAAGTACGCGAGTTCTTTACGTCCTCGCCCGTAGGATAAAGCCAACTTAAATACTCGTCCGAATAGTTGGAAACCAAAATATTTTTCCTGTCCAGCGCGCCATAGCAGACCATTGCACCTATAAGCGCTTCGGAAGCGCTTGCAGTGCCCGCATTTGCAAGCACAAACACATTTACGCTTTTATCGACTCTGCGATTTGCGTCGGTAACTTTTTTGCATTTAAATTTTTCTTCCCTGCCTTTCTTATCGCGCGAAAGCATTGCAAGCTTTTCCTGTCCGTCGGCAAACGAACCTGCAATATCCTGCATTACATTGACGTAGCCACCGCCGTTAGAACGAAGATCTATTATCAAAGAAGTACATTTCACGGCATTGAATTTTTCTATTAAGCTGGCAAATTCGTTTGCCGCCGTTCCGTAAAACTGGTCAAGTTTTAAATATGCGCAGCCTTCGGGGAGATATGAAACAGCAAGCGAACTCTCCTCGTAAAGCGCAAGTCCGCCGTCGGCCGAATCGTGAAAAGTCCAGCCCGTCGATGAGGTGCTTAAACTTGTATAACTTGCAGTATATTCACCTTTTGACATAGAATACGATGTTCCGTCCGCAGAGGTAAACTCGATTTCAACGCCATCGCCTACAGAAGAAATAAAGTCGTAAAAAGCATCCTGCGAAGTAAATTCCACTTCCTTTCCGCCGCCCGCGTTGCCGCTTACTATCCATTCACCGGGTCGCAGTCCGGGCTTGTTTTTCTTGCCCAGATACGCAGGAGAATTGCCGACAACTTTGCTTATAAAAACACCTTTATTTTCAACAAACGCATAGCCTATACCTATTCCGCTCTTAGACCCGGAGTTGCTTTTTATAACTTGCTCGTACTCCTCCTTTGTATAGTACTCGGAATATCTGTCAAGATATTTGTCGGCAATCGCGCTTAATGAAGTCTGCGCATATTCTTCGTCAGGCTGACCGAAATAATAGTAATCGCGTATGGTGTTTATACCCCATTCATAGGAAGAAACCGACCGGTCCGCGGAAAATCTTTCGGTAAGAAAACCTGCGACGAAAGACAGCGCGGCAATAGCGATTGCCAAAAGCACCGACACCGTAATATTCATTTTTTTACTGTTCAAAATTTATACCTCACTTCTGTTCGTAAAGCGTGTGCAGTATACGAAAAGTTACCGCCATATTGAAATTGCGTAAATCAATCCCCGTAGTCTTTTTAATTTTATTCAGTCTGTAAATCAAAGTATTCCTGTGCATATAAAGTTTGCGCGCAGAGAGCGAAATATTCATACCGTTTTCTAAAAAACAGTCTATCGTCAGCATTAAATCGCTATGCTCGAATATTCGCGCAAATTTTTTCATATCGTAACCTGAAATAAGCTTTTCCCTCTGCGGTTTGCTAAGGCAGGAAACCACGCTTGAAATAGAAATATTTCGGGACGGAAAACCTGTTATTGACGGCATATTCTCTGCCGTTTTCATTTTGTCGGATACGTCAGATGCATTCATTCTTCTGTTATTATACTTCATTTTACCGTTAAAAGCAATTTATTTCAAGTTTAAAACTTTATAATATATTGCCGTTTTTCAGTATAAATTCTCTTATCGGAAGTAAAATATTAAAAAGCGTTTTGGCGGCCGGAATAATAATATAAATTCCGTCAATTTATTTCTTGACATAAAATATAAATTGTATTACAATATATAAATAAAGTTAGACTGATGCACTCCGTCTGACCGCAAATTTTACACACCGCAACAGTTATGTTTGACAGGATTTTACACCCGTTAATCTGAGGAGATATTCTAATGCAGAATACAGAAAATAAAACAAAAAAATTTGTAGTGCTTGCTACATACGTCGTTGCCGTGCTGTGCCTGCTTGCAGGTCTTTTTGCGCCGATTTTCAACGGCAAAAATATACTTGCTTTACAGCTTCCGGAAGCTTTTAAATGTCTTGTAAACAAGGGCAGTACAGACGCGAAATTCCCCTTTACTTTAAGCTACCACATAAGTCTTTTCGGTATAGAGAAACTTAGCTTTGACTTTATGGCGCTTATAGTAGTGTTGTACTCGATAATAACCGCGTTTGCGGTACTCGGCTTTATCCCCGTTGCATTTTCGGTGCGCAAGGAAGGAAAGGCGGCAAAGAAAGTTTATTACTGCATAGAGATTGCAGCCGTTATAATTCTTACTATATACGGCATTACGGTTGCTTTTATGCTTGCCGCAAATAAAGGTATGCCTCCTTACGCCAGTCTTATTCCTTTCCCCCAAATTGCAAATTATTCGGCCATCGGATTTAATATGCTGATTGCTTTGGGAGGAACGGTAATCGCCCTCGTCGCCCTCTGCATTTCGGACAAAGGCAAAAGCAGCGCTTTAAAAATTGTTTTTTTCGTCCTTTCCGTATTGGGCGTCCTCTGCCTCTTGAATTTCGTCGTTTTAATGTCAAAATCAATCGAGTTTGGCGAATTCACGGATAAGATAGGTTCCGGCTTAGTATCAAGTTCCGCCGGCATAGACGCTTTGACGATATTATTTACTCAAAAACTTTCCGTAATACTTGCAAATACGGAAACCAAGTTCAAGCTGTTATTCTACTTTGAAGCAATAACTTCTATTTTGGTGCTTGCGAATTTCTTTATCGACACCGTAAAACTTGCCACACGCAAGGACAGAAAAGTCGGACTGATTTTCAACGTTACCAGATACACGCTTGAATTTATATGCGCAATCTGCGTGCTTATAATCGCACTTGTATGCAAACAACCGATAGGACTGATGCTTATCGCTCTGTCGGCGGCAGTTGCAGTTCAGCTTATAATAACCGCAGTAAGACTTGTGACTTCGATACTTAGAAAACCCGAGACACAGAGAAACGTTGACGAAATCGACGTTATCGACATTTACGACGACGTTATGCAGCCCGCGCTGACCGATGAGACCAAGGACGAATACGAAACACAGGAAAACGTATTCGACGACGGCTATACCGCACCCGAAGACGACGGTTACGTCTTACCCGAAAACGAT
>CAJTQE010000034.1:15564-18210 GCA_910578655.1 uncultured Christensenella sp. | reverse complement strand
TATCTCTACCAACATATGCACGTGGTCTGGGCATACTTCAGCCTCTATTATATTTACGTTCTTGTATTCGCACAATCGCCTTAGAATTGCTCCTATCTCCTTTCGTTTCTGTCCATAAAATACTTTCCTTCTATATTTTGGTGCAAACACTATATGGTACTTGCAATTCCAAGTCGTATGTGCTAAACTATTTGTGTCTTTTGACATTCTATGACCTCCTGTGTTTTTTAGTTTTGCGTAGGATACAAACCTAATTCTAACACAGGAGGTTTTTTATGTATAGGTTTAACCTCTTTTGAACCACGGGACTATCCCGTGGTTTTCTTTAACAAACAAAACAGCCCTTCGGGGCTGTTTTTTTATATTCCCCCACTATCGATAGCCGAGCGTCAATATTAAGATATAACCGGCAAAAAAGCCTTAAAAAACTTTTTAAAAATCTATTGACAATTTGCGCCAAACAATGTATAATTAATACAATTAATACAATTAATACAGTTAAAACAGTTAAGACAGTGGGTTATGCAGACAGAAAAAACAAGCGTATATTTAAAAATAGTCGACGACTTTAAAATGAAAATCGATTTGGGGCTTTACGGAGAAGGCGAACAGCTGCCCAGCTGCCGCGACCTTGCCTATAAAATGGGCGTAAACCCTAACACCGTTCAACGCGCGTACACCGTGCTCGAAGACGAGGGATTTATTTACACGCAGCCCAAAAAGGGCGTTTACGTTGCCGCGCGCGACAAAAAGCGGTTCGTCGGCGAAATTGCAAGGCAAAAGCTTTGCGAGCTTAAAAACTCGGGAATAGATAAAAGCAGCTTAATAAAAATTATCGATGAAATCTGGGGAAACGAAAATGATTGAGACGACCAAACTTTCAAAAAGCTTCGGCGATAAAACGGTATTCGCAAATACCGATATTACAGTCGAAAAAGGCAGCATCTACGGACTTGTGGGCATTAACGGCGCGGGTAAAAGCACGCTTTTGAGAATTCTTGCCGGCGTTATGCGTCAGGACGGCGGCGAGGCTAAAATCGACGGCGAACGCGTTTACGAGAACGAGCGCGTAAAGTCCAAAATATTTTTTCTGCCGGACGACCCCTATTACGATACGGGCGTTACGGGCGAGAAACTGAAAAAAATGTATTCCGTCTTTTACGATTTCGACGAAGAAATTTTCGCGCACTTTACGGGAAAATTTTCGCTTGAACTCAAAAAACCGATACGAAACTTTTCAAAGGGAATGAAGCGGCAGCTTTTTATTTCGGTTGCGCTTGCATGCCGACCCGAATATCTGTTTCTGGACGAAGCTTTCGACGGGCTTGACCCACTGGCGCGGCTGGAATTCAAGCGCGGACTTATTACGGCGCAGGAAAAAGGCTGCACAGTTATTATCGCTTCGCACTCGTTAAGAGAGCTTGAGGACATTTGCGACAGCTTCATTTTAATAGACGAAGCTAACGTCAAGGTCAGCGGAAACATAGAAAAAGCGCTTTCGAACATATTCAAGCTTCAGCTTGCGTTCAAGCAAAGCGTTCAGCCGGAAAATCTGCCCTTCGAATATATCCGCGCAGAGGTAAGCGGACGGGTTATAACCGTCGTTGCGCGCGGAGACAAGGCGGCGATTATGGCTGAAATTTCGCAAATGCAGCCTCTCATTATGGAAGAAATTCCAATGAATTTAGAGGATTTGTTCATAGAAGAGGTTCAGGAAAGGGGATATCTAAAATGAAAAAATACTTCTTATACGAGCTGAAAAATAAAACCTACGTTTTGGCGTGCCTTGCCGTTATAACAACCCTGATTTACTCCTCCGTAATACTTTCAAACAAATTTTACGGCGACAGTTCGCAGGTATCGCAATTCCAAGTCAATCTTGCAACCGTTGCATTTTTAAGCATCGCTCTTGCCGTCATAGCCCCTATGATACAGTTCAATTACAGAATGACTAAACGCAGCACGGATTTGTTTTATTCCCTCCCTCTGTCGCATTATAAAATATTTACGGTAAGATATTTAGTCGGCTTGATATTAGTGTTTGCGCCTTATTTAGCCGCATACCTTACGGGCGCGCTTATTATGCTGATAAAGACGACCGACAAAATATTTTACGGCGTGTACTACCTGCCGCATTTCTTTTCGTCTCTGCCCGCGATATTTTGCATATATACGATTTCCGCGTTTGCTTTTACCCGCGCGAACAAGTTTATCGACGGCGCAATATTTATAATCTTCTGGATGTTCGTATGGGCGCTTATCGCCGAATTCTTCGGAAAATTTATCTATTACGATTTCGATACTTATAAAGCATCTAAGGTTTTCTCAGATTATTACATGACGTTTGCCCCTCTCGGCAGACTGACCGACTATTTTCAGGCAAGGCTTGTCGGCGAGCGCTTCACCTCGACGATGTACGACGACATTGCGAATATGGCGGCGGCATACACTATAACCGGCGTTACTGCGGTTTTTGCAACCGTGTGGCTGTTCGTTTCCGAAAAGTACACTCAGTCCGAAAACGCAGGGCAAATATCCGACAGCCCGTTCGGTTACAAGGTTATGATACCGTTGTTTACCGTATTGGCGCTGAGCTTTTGCGATTTATCCGAACCCGAAAACTATATAATGGCGGTAATGATAATA
>CAJTQE010000034.1:0-15546 GCA_910578655.1 uncultured Christensenella sp. | reverse complement strand
AGTCGGTTCGCTGATTGCAAACGCGCTATACAGGCGCACGCTTAAATTGGGATTGCGGCAGACGCTGGTTTTTATAGGCTCCGTAATTATAGGAATTATCCTCGCCGCAATATTCACGGCAATCCGGTAAAGCAAAAACAGCCCTCACGGGCTGTTTTTTATTGCAAGCTTTTTAGGTTTGCTGCGTATTGATTTTACGGAAAAAACCCTTACGGCAAGTTTGTACAGTTCGCCTACCGGAATAATGGAAAGCGATACCGCCGCCGCAATCAGCCAATGCTGCCAAGTAAGACATTCAAGCCCGAACGCATATTTCAAAGGACTTATGGCAAGCAGGATATTGACGGCTATTCCGCCGAACACCGTAAAAATAAGTATCTTGTTTGAAAACAGTCCGCACTTAAAAACAGACTGCCGTTCGGAACGGATATTGAACGCCTGAAACAGTTCCGCAAAGGATATTACGATAAAAGTCAGCGCGGTTGCAACTTCGTTGCCGAGGTACTTTAAAGCCACGGCGTAGGTACCTATCGTCAGCGCGGTTATAAACAGCCCGAAGAAAATTATAAACGCAAGCGAGCTTTTTGCAAACAGACTTTTCTCTGCACGGACGGGCGGAACTTTCATAACGTCGCCGTCCTCTTTCTCCATTCCCAGCGCAAGTACGGGGAAACTGTCGGTAATAAGGTTCAGCCAAAGAAGCTGCGTAGAAAGCATAAAATCAAAGCGGAAAAACAGGAGAGAAGCTATCAGAATTGCCAGCACTTCGGCAAGATTAGTCGATAAGAAAAACTGTATAGTCTTTCTCACGTTTGCGGAAATGCGCCTGCCCTCGCGCACGGCAGAAACTATCGTCGTGAAATTGTCGTCTGCTATCACCATATCGGAAGCATTTTTCGTTACGTCCGTGCCCGAGCCCATTGCGATACCTATATCCGCTGTTTTAATGCTCGGCGCGTCGTTTATTCCGTCGCCCGTCATCGCAGTGACGTATCCATTTTTTTTGAACGCCTTAACGATTATATTTTTATGTTTGGGCGAAACGCGCGCAAAAACACGGCATTTGGTAATTGCGGTATCGCGTTCCTTTACAGAAAGTGAGTCAAGCTGTTCGCCGGACATAACCTCCTCTTCGCGCTCTGCAATGCCCGCTTTTTTTGCTATAGCAAGCGCGGTGCGAACGTGGTCGCCCGTTATCATAACTGTGGTTATTCCCGCCTGCCTGCACTCCGACACAGCTTTCTTGACGCCCTCTTTAAGCCCGTCAATCATTCCGCACAGACCTATAAAGATTAGTCCGTCCTCACTGATTGCACCGGTGTAATTTCTGTAAGCAAATCCCAAAACGCGAAGAGCGTTGTCCGACATCGAATTGCAGTATTCCGAAATACTGCGTTTGTCTTCCTTTGTTATTGCGCGAACTCCGGACGGCGTCAAGATGAACGCGCAGCGCTCAATCAACACATCCGACGCGCCCTTTGAAAAGGTAAGTTTTTCTCCGCCCAAAGTCACGGCGACAGACATCATTTTTCGCTCTGAAGTAAAGGGAATTTCTGCAAGCTTTTCGTAAGCAACCGAATATCCGCCGTTTTCGGCGTAAACTTTTAACGCTATTTCCGTAGGATCGCCTATGTAGCCGCCCGTTCCCGTTTTGACGGACGAACATACTGTCATACACTGCAAAAGTTTTTCCCTGCCCTCGTCTGCACAAAATACTTCTGTAACGCGCAGTTTGTTCTGCGTGAGCGTACCAGTCTTATCCGTGCATATTACCGAACAGCCGCCCAGCGTCTCCACCGATTTCAGTTTGCGTATGACTACGTTTTTCTTACTCATACGCTGAACGCCCATTGCCATAATTATGGTAACTACGGCAGGCAAACCTTCGGGAATTGCCGCAACCGCAACGGCGACCGAGGTCATAAAGTTCTTTAAAAGCCCTTCTCCGCGCACGCACAGACCCATTATGAAAATTATCACCGTGACTATAAGCACGAAGCCCGAAATTATTTTGCCGAGCTTGTTGAGCGTGTTTTCAAGCGGAGTTGACTCGGGTTTGCCGTCTTTTAGCATTGCGGCTATTTTGCCCGTTTCCGTCCGCATACCAACCGCAGTGACTACCGCACGGGCATTGCCGCTGACGACGAAAGTAGAGTTGAACAAAGTATTTTTCATTTCTCCGAGCGCAACCTTGTTGCTGCGTATGGTATCGGAGTTTTTTTCCACGCTTACGCTTTCGCCCGTAAGCGCGGACTCGTCGCATTTTAAACCGTTGCTTTCGATTATCCGGCAATCGGCGCAAATCACGTCGCCCTCTTCAAACATAACTACGTCGCCGACGGTTATTTGCGTGCTGTCAAGCGCAACCGCCTCTCCGTCGCGCATTACTTTGACAGTACCAGACGAAAGTTTTTTTAGGTTCTCTATCGCCTTATCCGCCCTGTACTGCTGAACGGTACCGACAACTGCGTTCATAAAAATTATTGAAAGAATTATGAACGTATCAGTTAAATCGTTTGTGTCCTGCGAAATGAACGCGATTACGGACGAAACCGCCGCCGCAATAATCAACAGCACGGTCATAAAGTCTGCGAATTGAGAAAAGAAAAGCCTGATTATTCCTGATTTTTTGCCCTTTTCAAGCTGATTTAAACCGTGTTCTTTTAATCGCTTTTCCGCCTCCGCCGTGCTTAATCCACCGTTGCAAGTGTCAAGAGTTTTGAAAGTTTGTCCGATATCTGTAAAACAAAAATTCTGCATACTTATCTGTATGCAGAATGCTTACATTTTATAACTTTTAGTCTTCGTGAGGTTCGGGAAACTGCGCCTTATCGTAGGCTATTCCGTTTTTGTCGTAATAGTCCTTGATTGCCGCGCGTATTGCCTCTTCGGCAAGAACCGAACAGTGCAGCTTATGCGCAGGCAGACCGTCAAGCGCCTCGGCAACCGCCTTGTTGGTAAGCGTAAGCGCCTCTTCAAGCGGCTTGCCCTTTATCAGCTCGGTAGCCATAGACGACGACGCGATTGCGCTGCCGCAGCCGAACGTATTGAATTTAACGTCGGTTATAACGCCGTTATCTATCTTCAGATATATCTTCATAATGTCGCCGCAACGCGCGTTGCCGACCTCGCCTATGCCGTCTGCATCGTCAATTTTGCCCACGTTGCGCGGATTTGTAAAATGGTCCATAACTTTTTCGCTGTAAAGTGCCATTATTTTTTACCTCTTAAATTTATTGTAATATAACGCAGGGATACAAGCAAGACAAGGAAAGCGCGGAGTTGTTGCAGGAAGTTTACAATGACGTAAACGACCTAAACAAAACGCAAGCTTGACGCCGTATTGCGATGTGTGTTATTTGAAATTGCAGTAAAACGCAGAGATACAAGCAAGACAAGGAAAGCGCGGATTTGTTGCAGGAAGTTTACTATGACGTAAACGACCTAAACAAAACTCAAGCTTGACGCCGTATCGCGATGTGTGTTATTTGAAATTGCAGTAAAACGCAGAGATACAAGCAAGACAAGGAAAGCGCGGAGTTGTTGCAGGGAGTTTACAATGACGTAAACGACCTAAACAAAACGCAAGCTTGACGCCGTATTGCGATGTATATATGCGTTTTTAAATTAAATGCGCTTTTGCGCCGTTCTCAAGCGCCTCCCACACCGGCGACATATTGCGCAGTTTAGCAACCACTTTCGGAACGGCTTGCAAAATTGCGTCTATATCTTCATCGGTATTGTTTTCCGATAGGCTTATTCTTAAAGAGCCGTGCGCTATCTCGTGCGGAAGCCCTATCGCAAGCAGCACGTGAGAGGGGTCAAGCGAGCCCGACGTACACGCCGAACCCGACGACGCACATATGCCCTCAGCGTCCAGATAAAGCAACAGTCCCTCGCCCTCAATGCCTTCAAAGCACATATTTACGTTTGCAGGCAAACGCATTTGCCTGTCGCCGTTCAAACGCGAATGGGGAATTTTCAAAAGTCCGTCTATGAGTCTGTCGCGCAGTTTTGTTAATTTACTTGCGTTATCGCTCATATGAGCGCAAGCTTCTTCCAAAGCGGCAGTCATTGAAACTATACCTGCAATATTTTCGGTTCCGGCACGGCGGTTGCGTTCCTGCGCGCCGCCCTCTATAAAACTGTTGAGAGGTATTCCCCTTCTGCAATAGAGCGCACCGACGCCTTTGGGCCCGTGGAATTTATGCGCGGAAACGGCAAGCATATCTATATTGTCCGCCTTTACGTCGACGGGAATATGACCTACGGCCTGCACCGCATCCGTATGAAATACTACGCCCAGCCTTTTGCAAGCGTCGCCTATTTGGCGTATGGGCTGAATTGTGCCTATTTCGTTATTTGCGTACATCACCGAAACAAGCGCGGTATCCGGACGAATAGCCTTTTCTACCTGTTCGGCGGTGACAAGTCCTTTTCCGCCGACGTCAAGATAGGTTACTTCGAACCCCTCTTTTTCAAGCTTTTTCAAAGTGTGAAGTACGGCGTGATGTTCAAACGCAGTTGAAACAATGTGCTTTTTGCCCTTTTTGAGTCCGTTTGCAGCCGCCGAACGAATAGCCTGATTATCCGCCTCGCTCCCTCCGGAAGTGAAATATATTTCTTTTGGGTCAGCGTTAATAAGCCGCGCAAAACGAACGCGAGCGTCCTCCAACGCTTCTTTTGCAACTTGTCCCACCGTGTGCAAAGACGACGGATTGCCGTAAACGTCTTTTAAATACGGCGTCATTGCCTTTATGGCAGTATCGCTCATTGCGGTCGTTGCCGCGTTGTCAACGTAAATCGTTTTCATTCAAATTCCTACTATTTAAGTATGATTTAATTATAAATAATAATTCCTATTTTGTCAATAGGAATTAACATATTTTAAAAATTATTTTGTCAGTGTATTAAATCTTTGAGGGTTTTGGAAGTGAGGAAGTTTGTGATTACTTCGTCAAGTTCTTTAAACAGGGGCAAAGTGTCGCAAGTGCAAGCGTTTTCACAACCTGAAATCAGGCATTGCACGGGTGAAAGCGAGCCTTCGCCTATCTGCAAAATTTCTGCGGCGGTGTACTCCTCAGGCTTCCGCGCAAGGCGGTAGCCGCCGCTTTTTCCGCGCGCGCTTACAATGAACCCCGCCGAAGTAAGCTGAGCCGCGCTTGCCTCTAAATACTTCAAGGATTCTTTTTGGCGTTCGGCAATATCCGAAAGAGAGATATTCCCCTCCCCTTCGTGCTTAGCCAAATCTATCATAATTTTTAAGGCGTTTCTGCCTTTTGTGGTTATCATCATTATAATACACCCATTGTAATCTTTTGCTTAACCGCCGTAAGCTATCATTCTGTCAATACAACGCACGGCTTTTAAACGCAAATCCTCGTCTAAAATTATCTCTTCGCCGCCGTTGCCTTCAAGACAGGCAAGAACGTCGGAAAGTGTGGTTATAAGCATATTGTGGCACACCAAATCTTTGGAGAGCGGATAAAACTTTTTATCGGGATACTTAAATTGCAAATGCTGAACTATCGAATTGTCCGTACCTATTATAAATTCCCGAGAAGCAGAGTTTGCTACGAAATCGGTGATACCCGTAGTTGAACCGACAAAGTCGGCAAGGGCAACAACTTCGGGACGGCATTCGGGATGAACGAGGAAAAGCGCATCGGGATGAGCCCTTTTCGCCGTCTCGGCATCCGAACGCTGAACCCTTGCGTGCGTAGGGCAACCGCCCGAAAGAAGTTTAAAATTCTTTTCGGGTATCTGCTCTTTAACGTATGTGCCGAGATTTATATCGGGAATAAACAGTATATTTTTCTGAGGTATGGCGCGGCATATCCTGACTGCGCTTGACGAGGTTACGCAAACGTCCGCTATCGTTTTAAGCTGTGCTGTAGTGTTGATATACGCAACCACCGCATAGTCGGGATAAGCACGCTTAACCTGCTCTATCATTTCACGCTCCATTTGTTCCGCCATAGGGCAGCCGGCCGACGGGTTAGCAAGAATAACGCGTTTTTGCGGCGAAAGCATTTTTACCGTTTCCGCCATAAAACGTACGCCGCACATTATAATATTTTGCTGAGGCGCACTTTTTGCCTTTAACGACAGCGCATAGCTATCGCCGACAAAATCCGCAATTTCGCAAATCTCTTCCGACATATAGCTGTGTGCCAAAATGCAAGTATCGTTGCTCGCTTTCAGCTTCAAAATTTGGTCTTGAACGTCTTTAATCATAATTGTATAAATTATATATCGCCGACGTAATTTTGTCAATAAAAATTCCCTGCAATGCGCATCGTTGCAGGTCAATGCAAAGTCCGCCGCATATGCGGCGGACTTTGATTATTTAGTATCCAAAAGGCGTTTTACAAAAGGTTTTCTTTTGCGTGCGACTTTTTTTCTGTATTCTTCAAGGGCTTTTTCTTTATCATCAAGGGCGTCACCCTCGATGCCCTCTTTTTCCGCAAGCGGCTTTTCCGATAATTTTTCTTCGGCGGCGGACTTCACCGTTTTAAACTCTTCAGTAATGCTTTCCTTGACAGCCCTTTCTTTTTCCTGTTCCTCCTCCGTTATTTCACAGTAGGGAATTTCAAAGATTACAGACTCGTAAGGGCGGAGATTAAATGACAGCTTGTATTTCCTGCCGTCGCAAAGCTCTTCTTTTGCCTCTAATTCAAGTAAATCGGCATCGGGATAGGTTGAGAAAATTCGCTTGTATTTGCCGGAAAGCGGCGCACCGACGCCGTAGTCAACGCGCTCTACGGGCGCAAAATTGCAGACGAATATCAAAGCATTGTTATAATTCCAGGGATTGCGCCTTATAAATGTGAATATGTTGCGGTTATAGTCGCCGCTGTTTATCCACTCAAACGTGGCTTTGCCGCCGCAGTCGTTATGTAGCACGGGATACTGCGAATAGATATGCAGCAACGCGCGGTAACAGCTTAATACGTCGCGGTGCCCCTCTTCGCTGCAAAGGTGCCAATCAAGTCCGGTCTTGAAATTCCATTCGCGCTCCTGCGCGAAGTCCTGACCCATAAACAGCAATTTCTTGCCGGGATGACCCATCATCATAGTATACGCAGTTTTAAGGCTGCCCATTTTATCGAGTTTGTTCCCGACGAATTTATTTATCATACTGCCCTTGCCGTAAACGACTTCGTCGTGCGACAGAACCAGCATCCAATTCTCGTCGAAAGCGTATTCGAAAAGGTGAGTTATAAGTCCGTGATGATAAGGGCGGAAAATGGGGTCTGTGTTGAAATATTTTATGCTGTCGTTCATCCAACCCATATTCCATTTAAGCCCGAAACCAAAGCCGCCTTTTGACGCAGGCTTCGTAACACCCTCGATTATAGAGGAATCTTCGGCTATCAAAAATGCGTCCGTACGCTGACGGAGAATGGAGTTCAAATGACGCAAAAATTCAAAACTTTCAAGGTTTTCGTTGCCGCCGTACATATTAGGCCGCCATTCGCTTCTGCCGAAACTGTTGTAAAACATGGACGCGACCGCGTCCACTCTCAGCGCATCGATATGATACTTTTCCACCCAAAAGAACGCCGACGCAATTAAAAAATTCGAAACTTCCTTTTTGCTTAAATCAAAAGCCTTAGTTCCCCATTCGGGATATTCGGCGCGGAGCGGGTCGGCATATTCGTAAAGGGGCGTGCCGTCGAAGTTAGCAAGCGCGAAATCGTCCTTAGGAAAGTGCGCGGGGACCCAGTCAAGAATTACGCCTATTCCGTTTTTGTGCATATGGTCGACGAAATACATAAAATCTTCGGGCGTGCCGTATCGGGAGGTCGGCGAGAAGTATCCCGTTACCTGATATCCCCAAGACGGGTCGAACGGATATTCGCAGATGCCCATAAGTTCGATATGAGTATACCCCATCCACTTGACGTATTCGCAAAGCTCGTGCGCAAGACGCCTGTAATCGAAAAACTGGTCCTCATCCCATTTAGATAAATCTTTCTTCCAACTGCCGAGATGCACCTCGTATACAGCCATAGGCTTTTCAAGAAAGTTTACGTCTTTCTTTTCTTCGAGATATTTGCTGTCGCCCCATTCGTATCTATCGAGGTTGGCGACGATCGACGCGTTATGGGGGCGCAATTCGCTTGCGTAAGCGTACGGGTCAATTTTCTGAACCTCGCTTCCGTCTGCGCGAACAACCAAAAATTTATATTTAACACCCTCGCACATTCCGGGAACGAAAAGCTCCCAAATACTGTCGTCGGTTTTTTCCATATTGTCGCGCCAAGCCGTCCAGCCGTTGCCGTCAGACAAAACGCAAACCGCGCGCGCGTTTGGCGCCCAGAGCACGAAATGAACTCCGCTTACACCGTCAACTGTTCTGAGGTGCGCTCCCATTCTGTCAAAAAGCTTGTAATGCGTGCCGTGATGAAAAAGATAAGTATCAAGTTCGCCGAAAAATTTATCTTTCATATTTTACTCCGTTTTGAATTTATAAACGTAAACTTTGCCCGATTTTGCCGGCAAACTTGCAAACAGCCTGCCGTATTTAACAGCGCTGTTACTCTCTTCGGCAGAAAAATCGCCGTGTTCGAAAGTGAATTTGCAGGTCATAATATCGCCCGTACGGACGCCTATTTCCCAAACGGGAACACTGAGTTCAATGTGTTCGTCGGAACAGTTGACAAGCACAACCGCGCAGTCCTCTTTGTCAAATCTGCCGTAGGCGATATATCCCTTGCCGAAATCAAGCGCCTTTACACTGCCCATTTTTATGCAGTGGATTTTTTTCCTTAATGCAATTACCGCTTTGTGATATGAGATAAGCTGCTTGTCTTCGTTGCCCCAAGGATAGGTGCGGCGGCTGTCGGGGTCAGTCCAACCGACTTGACCCGCCTCGTCTGCGTAATATATTCCGGGCGAACCCGGCCAGGTCATCTGAATAAGCACGGCAAGCGCCATTATTCTCGCGTCGGTATCGTAAGCCGCCGCGTGCGGCCCGCGTGTTTTTATCGTGCCGACAGTGCTGTTCGTTCTGGTCATAAACCTTGAATGGTCGTGATTTGAAAGCTGATTTAACGCGCTGTCAAGCGCGGGGCGGGGAAATTTGGACATACTTTTAAACATACTGTCAAAGAACTGTCTGCCGTCCCAAAGCTTGCCGGCGTCAAAATATTCGCTGTGTTTTTCCATACCCGTCAAGAACCAGGTCACGGGTTCCATAAACGCGTCGTAATTCATAACCGAATCCCATTCGCGCCCGTCAAACCATTCAGACGGGTCGCCGTAATGTTCGGCAAAAATGAAAGCTTCGGGATTTGCCTTCTTGACCCTCTCCCTGAACAACGTCCAAAATTTATGATTATACTCTTGCGAATAGCCCAAGTCAGCCGCGACGTCAAGCCGCCAGCCGTCTACGCCGTAAGGGGCGGACACCCACTTTTCGCCCGTCGACAAAATGTAGTTTTCAAGTTCGGGGCTTTGCTCGTAACACAGCTTTGGCAAGGTAGAAATACCCCACCAACCGTCGTACTCGCTCATAGCCTCGTCTTTCTCAAATGCAAAATAGCTTCTGTAAGGGCTGTCAAGCGATTGAAACGCGCCCTTATCTTCGTGACCTTCTTTGTTGAGGTATATCCCCTCTCTGTCCATCCATTTATTGAACGAACCGCAGTGGTTGAATACGCCGTCAATTACCACGCGCATACCGCGACGGTGAATTTCCTTGACGAGGGAAGCAAAATACGAATTGCTTTTTTCAAGGTTGGTTTTTGAAACAACGCGCTTGATGTACCTTGCAGCAAAACCGTTATTATGTTCCCAATGCTGCATATAGTGGTTTAAATCTTCCTCTATTATAGCTAAATGAGGGTCGATATAGTCGTAATCCTGCGTGTCGTATTTATGATTAGAAGGCGAAACAAACAGCGGATTGAAATATATTGCCTCTACGCCTAAATCCTGCAAATAGTCAAGTTTTGACATTACGCCCTGCAAGTCGCCGCCGTAAAAGCAGCGGACGTCAAGCTCGTCGGGAAATTTATTCCATTCGGTAATTTTTTTGGAGTGTCCTCCCGTATAGTAATACTCGTTGTCCTCAACGTTATTTGCAGGGTTGCCGTCGCAGAAACGGTCGGTAAATATCTGATAAAAAACCGTACCCTTAGCCCATTCGGGAACTGTGAAACCGGGAATAAAAGAAAAATTATACTCGCTTTGAGGGTTTTCAACGCAGCCTATGCGGTTATACGCAACCTTGTCGTCCTCATCGAATACAACGAAATAGTATTCCGTCCGTTTGTCCGGACAGACGAACGACAGCGTATAGTAGTCAAATATATCCTCAAATCGCGCATTCAATTTGGTCATTGCGCGCTTTTCGCCGTTTATAATTGCGTACGCTTTTAAAACGTCGTTTTTTAGCGTCCGCAACTTCAACGTTACGGTATCGCCTGCCGACGGTGCGTACGGGATTTTATAGTCCGATGATTCGTCTGAAAAAATTGCCCTGCGATTAATCATAAATCTCTCTTAAAGTATGACTCGTCATTTTAAAGATTTTAACATATTTCAGACAATATGTCAAAAGAAAAAACAAAGCGGTTTCGCTTTAAAAGCAAAACCGCCTGTATGTCAGGGTATTAAGATTTAGTAGGAATCCGAACCGTAGTCGTCATAGCTATCGCCATTATCGTCGCCGTAATCTTCATCGTAGTCGTATTCGCCGCCTTCTCCGTTTTCATTGTAAAGGTTTTCGTCGCCGTAATACTCGTCATCGTAATAATCGTCGTACTCGTCGTCCTTATTACGTCTCTTGATGATGATAATTATAATTATGATAATTATGATTATTAGCAGAAGTAAACCGATGATAAGGAAAATCCACCAAGGGAAGCTGCTGCCGTTGTCCGTGCCTTTGAACGTGATTGTTGTGGGAGCGGGCAACTGAGAACCGTCAAAGTTGGCTTCCATACCGGGTTTAAGCTTGACGCTTACGGTATAGGTTTCACCGTCTACCAAGTCGTCGTAAGAAACTTTATTGCCGTTGCTGTCGGTATACTCGTACTCGACTACGCTGTCATAGTTTCCCGTAAAGCTGCTTTCAAACTTGACTTTACCGTTTTCCTGCCATTCACCTTTAAGTAAGGCCCTCTCTACAGTGTAGGTAAGCGTTATATATTCGGTATCGCCTGCACTCCAAACGCAATTTTTATTGACAATTTGCAAAATTATTTTATAAGTGCCTGCATTTGTAACTTCGAACGAATCCGAACCGTCTGCCAGAACGATATATCCTTTTTTGATATATTCGTCAAGCTGCGCCTGATTTTTAACCGTGACGGTTATCGTATTGCCTGTATAACCAAACGAATTGTTTGAAAGTTCGGGAACTTCCAAAATCACCAAATCAAGGTTGAAAGTGAACGTAAATTCAAGCTTTGCACCGTCCTTCCATTTGAAGTTGGTTTCGTCAATAAGCTCTAAATACGCCGTATAGGTTTTACCCTTAACCATTTCGGCTTTGGTAACTACGTTGCCGTTGCTGTCTTTATAAACTACTTTTACAACGCTGTCGTAGCCGCCCTTGTAGCTGCTGCTGAAAGTGGGCGAACCGCCGTCGGCATCGTTCCAGGTTACGCCGACTTCGACCTGAGTAATTTCAAAGTCTAAAACCACGTCGCCGGTTTGGTTGCCGGGCCAGCTTAAAGCTTCGCTCGTCAATCTTAAAACGACTGTATATTTACCGACGTTCGTCTGTGTAAGCGAATCGCTCAGTTCTTCAACTATAATTACTTTACCGTCAAAGTCGGAAAGAGGCTTACCGTTTATTGTAACAGAGAAAGTAATTTCACTGCCCGTATACTCTTTTTCCGTGAAACCGAGTTCGGGTTTTTCAATCGTTTCAAGCTCTTCCGTAAGCGTAAACGTATGCTTGCCGGGATCGGTCGACCACGTAAGGTTGGGGTTGGAAAGTACAGCCTCAACTTCGTACTCAACGCCGACTTGAAGCTTGCCGCCGTTAGCAAGGTCGACAACTTCACCCGTAGCCGTGTTGGTGTAGATATAAGTTACGTCGCCCGCCTGAACGGTGTAGCCCAAGTCGCTGGTTAAGGTAATTCTGCCGAAATCTGACGCAGGGGGCGTCCAGGTACCGGTAACGACTGCCTTAGAGATGTGCCAGGTTATGGTAACCGGATCCTGATAGCCGTCTTCCCATTTAACGCTTTCGCTGAACTTAGGGTCAATAATGATATTGAAAGTGTGGTCGCCTGATTCCTTTTGGATAGTGGTATAACCTACGGCAACCTTTACATATTCGCCGTAAATTGCTTCAAGTTCCGACTTTATATCGATGTTGAAGCCCGTGTATACCTTACTTCCCAAATCAGAAGTAACCTGAAGAACTTTGGGGGAAACTTTAATTACAATATCAACAGCGTGTCTGTCGTTGGGAATATTGGTATCCCAGCAATATTTGGTACCGTTGATAAAGCAGACTCTTAAATGGAACTCGCCCGCGCCGTTTTGAATGAGCGCATCGCTCTCGCTTGCAACGAACATAAGATAGGTATCTCTGTCCTTCAAAATTACGTCGAGAACAAGTTTTTGGAAGTCAAGCTCGCTGCCGTCATATTCGAATTCGAATACGGTCTTATCGAGTACGGGGACTTTGGTCAAAACGTCCGTCGACGGGAAATCGGTAGTGTAAGCGTAGCTGTCAGGCACGCCGTCCTTGAAAATCAATTCAACCGAGTCCGCATACCTTTCGTTAATTTCAGCGTGAATGAACAGTGTCGTTCCGGCAGGAAGATTGCTTGTGTCCGTAACAACGTTTCCGTCAACGTCGTAAAGGACGTAATTTATGAATCTGATTGATTACGTCAATCAAATCGGGACGGCCGTCATAAATACCGTTAGGGTTGGGGTTGAAAGCGGGCCTTGTGGAAAGTCCTGCCTCCATCCAAGCGTCTATACCGATTGAAAGCTTGCCGAACTCCATCGTAATCTGCTGAATTTCAGTCGACCAGTCGGGTTCGTTGGGGTCGGGATCCGGATCGATAGGAGGAGCAATTTCATCGTCGTCAGGAACTTCGGGAACGTCGGGCGTTTCCTCCCCTCCCTCGTCCGCGTAGGCAGATAAGCCGTCGGGGCTTACCTGCGCATACGTGTTACGAACCAACAGCGTTGATGCAAAAAGTACAGTTAACGCTATGAACAGCGATAAACAAATTAGTATTAATTTTTTTGTACCCGAGATTTTCATAACGTACCTCTCATACTGAATTTTCTATAAGATTTAAACTGAACTTCCGCACTGCATACAAGCTTATTCAGTCTGTCGCAAACCTGCTCTATCTGAGTAGGTTGAGTCCTGATAATAGACTTTTCGGTTGTCTTAACCTCTTTTTTAACGGTGTCGACAATTTGCCCGATAATCTCCTCCGCCGCCTCTTCCGTCTGCTGAACCGACTTTTTAACCGCTTTATGCGCTGACGGAGCAGGGGTGTCGTCGGGGTCGGGAGCGTCCGTTCCCGTATCGCCGCCTGTCGGCGGAGGAGTTAAGTCGGCTTTCTTCACCCAAACCGCGTTGGGATTGGTTGCAGAAGTGTTTATACCCGACTTAATCGAGAACGTGAACATATAGTTGCCCGAGTTGGTAGCGAGGAAAGGTTCTCCGTCGGTGCCTAAGAAAGGCACGTATTCGCCGCCGTTAGAATACTTGACGTCGATGTCGTAGTATTCGTTCCAGTCTTCGGGTACGCCGAGATATTCAAGCAAGTTATGCGCGGTACCGTCAAACACCAACTGAACAGAACCGAGTTCGGGAATTTGAAGCATTCTGCGCTTGATATTCCAGTCGATAGTCGTTGCAAAATTTTCAGGCAGTTCGACAGTTTCAAAGTTGTTGTCAACGTTGAAGCTGAAATAGGTTCTGTACTTACCTACGTTGGTACCGGCGTGTGCGCCCTGCTTTCCGTTGGTGTTGTAGATTATCCTATCCTGAAGTGCTTCGGGAACGTTGCCGAGACCTACCCAGAATACGACCGGTTTGCCGTCTTTACGGGTATACACGAAGTCGCTGCCGTCGTCCTTCTGTTCGGTGCCTGCATAGTAACGCCATTCAAGATTACTTAAATCAACTTTCGCCTTGTCAATACGCCAGGTTACGTATACAAAGTTTTCGGTAGTAACTTCCGGATCCCACTTCGAGTTGGGCGTAGTTATTACTATCTTAGCCGTGTATTCGCCTGCATCGACGCCCTCGCCGCCTTCAACTATTTCCATAAGGTCGGGGATGAAGCCTTTGAGTACGTCCTTTGCATAAATCTTTTTGCCTGTATACTGCTTGACTTTGGTTTCATCAAGAACGGGTACCGCAAGAACAGAACTGTCTATGCTCCAATCGACTTTGTACTGAACGCCGCTGTCGATTTTGGTTTCTACGACGTTGATAGTTCCGTCTTGATTGCGTTCAACCTTGAACGACAAGCCGTCCGCAATTTCGTATTTATCAACTTTGATAACGCTGTGTTCGTTGTCGATTATATAATTGCCGTTGCTGTCAGTCAGGTACTTGATTACCTGCTTACGCGAACCGCCGTCAAGAACGTATCTGTACATATATTCGCCGTTAGCGTCTGATACGTACTGACCGTTAACAAGTTTATACCTGTCGGTATTTACAAGCTGGCAATTTGCCTCTATCTGGCTGTGCTGAATAGGTTGACTCATAGCGTCTATATCGATTCTGCCGTCGGACGTCAGCTGGTATTTTACAAGTTCGTATCCGCCGCCCGTCTTTGCCGTAAGATAGGTATCAACGGTTTTGCCGTCTATCATTACGGGGATAGGATGGCCGTCTGCGTCTACCGTAAGGGCAGAGAACAGATAGCTATACTCTTTGGCGTCCTCGGTTTTTGCAATCTTGTAACCGTACTCAGACATTCCGTCGGTTTCCGACGTGTTGTATCTCAATATATGAGTTCCGTTCGCGTCAGGTACATATACGCCTGAACCGACGTCTTTAAACTTCACTATATTGCCGTTTTCATCGGTCTTGTAATCGTACAGATATGACGTGCCGTTAAACTCAAAGTAATTCTTTGTATTACCTTCGTTAAGCGTACCGTCTGCTTTAAGAAGCTGAGTACCGTCGCCGCAGTCTATGCTGACGTATTCGGTTTCAAAGTCGGGCATAAACTTAGCGTCAATCTTATAGTCGCCGTCTGTATCGAAGTACTCTGAATATTTACCGCTTGAATCCTTGACAGGGTTGCCGTCGGAGTCTACTTTCGCAAGTATCAGTTTCCAGCTTCCGCCTTCCTGTACCCACTGCAACTTGTAACCTTCGATATCAACAACGTTCTTATCTACAACTTCCATCGAATCGGGCTTGTAGAATACGCAGCTGTCGTTATCCGCAAGGGTAATGATAAGTTCGTAAATATCCGCCGCAGTACCCTTACTGCCTGCATAGTCGAATATTTTGCCGTATTTTAATTCAAGTTCGTCAAAGATAGCTTTTGCTTCTACGGTGACATCCTTTTCGGTTCCGTCGTATGC
>CAJTQE010000033.1:10259-18224 GCA_910578655.1 uncultured Christensenella sp. | reverse complement strand
TCCAAATGGTAAACGAGCAAATGTATTAACTGCATGGATTATTGAATATGATACTGACTTTCCACGTTTAACAAGTGTTTATGTAGATAAAAAACAAAATAAAAGGAGTTGATAAAAATGAAAATTGATTTATATGATAAAGTAATTTTAAAAACAGGAGAAGTAGCGTATATCGTAGAGATATTAGGTGATGGGAAATGTTTTGTTGCAGATATTGATTATGCTGATGGTACATCTACTGATTTCATATACCCTAAAGATATTTTGCAAGTAATAAAAATGGAATCTGAAATAAGTAAGACGGCGTAATTGATAAGGGTGAAAAATCATGAAACTTTATCAAAAAATAAAATTAAAATCTGGCGAATATGCACATATTGTTGAGATATATAAAAATGGTGAAGCGTATGAAGCTGATATTCATGGAAAAGATGGAACTACAAGAACAGATACAATTAAACCATCTGATATAGCAAGTATAATTGTTGAAGTTGAAGAACCTTTTCATCAAAAACAATTAAAAGCAGTTTAATGAAGCACTACGGCGAAAAGCCGAGTGCTTTTTTTGTAATCAAAAAAAGGGGGTAAACAGCCGCAAAAAGGGTGGGTAACAGGTAACAAACAAAACAGCTAAACAAAGCATTACAACGTAAGTTGAGTGCTTTTTTTTATGTTTCCAAAAATTTTGTCCAAGCCATAAAGACGTAAAACTTATTGGGGGCAAGTGGAGCGACCACGTAAAAAAGCGTAGCCAAAAGGAGGAAGTAATGAAACGAGAATTTTTAAAGAGTTTTAATCTTGACGAAGAGGCAATAGAAAAAATATTGAGCCAATACGGCGAAGATATTAAAAAATTTAAGGCACAAGCTGACGAGCTTGAAAAGCTAAAAAATAGTCTCAAAGTTCAAGACGAACAACTCGAATTGCTACAAAATTCAACTGCCAGCATTAATGATTTGAAAGAGCAGATTAAAGCTTTGCAAAGCGAAAACAAATCGGTTATGGACAAGTATCATAAAGAGCTAAGTCAAATTCGGATTAATAATGCAGTTGAAAAAGAATTAACCCAAGCTAAGGCAAAGAATGTAAAAGTTATTTTGCCGCTTCTATCGGATTTTCTAGCTAAAGCTGAACTTGATAATCAAGGAACTGTTGTCGGATTATCTGACCAAATTAAAAAGCTTGCTGAATCCGATGAAACCAAATTTTTGTTTGATACAGGCAAGGAAGCAACAAAATTAAAAGGAATTGCGCCCGGCAACAATGGCAACATACCAACAGGCTTTGTTGACCAAGCGGCATTTGATGCCAATAAAAACAATCCCGACTGGATTAACAAAAATTGGAATGTTATTTCTACTGCTCTACAAGAAGGCACTATTAAATAGCTTAAAACCTTTCTTTTTTTTGTAAAAAAAAGAAACAAAAAAAACTTTAATAAAAGAACTCCGCATTTGCGGAGTTCTTTATAAAGTTCTTTTGATTCTTTTCTTTCAAGAAAAGAATGGTCTTATCTTTTTTTTAATTTTAAGGAGGAAATTAAATGTCTTTAAACAATTTTATTCCGCAAATATGGAGTGCAAGATTGCTTGAAAACTTAAATAAAAATCATGTGTTTGTAAACCTTTGCAATAGGAATTATGAAGGTGAAATAAAAGGCCACGGCGACCAAGTAAAAATAAATTCAATCGGCCGTATTACAATTGGTGACTATTCCAAAAATACGGATATAAGCGCACCAGAAACTCTAAATGACGCCCAAAGAATTTTGTTAATCAATCAGGGTAAATATTTTCATTTTCAAATTGATGACATTGATAAAGTACAACAGCAGCCAAAAGTTATGGACGAGGCAATGCGTGAAGCTTCGTATGAATTGACAGATGCTTGCGACAGCTATATCGCCAGCTTTTACACGGAAGCACAAGAAATTAATTGTATTGGTGACGATGCAAATCCAACAACTTTATCAGCCGCAACAGATGCTTATAATATGCTTGTAAGAGTTTCTGTGAAACTTGACGAGGCAAATGTAACAAGAGGTGGGCGTTGAATAGTGGTTCCAGCATGGTATCACGCACTTTTGCTTTTAGATAACCGTTTCGTGCAAGCTGGAACATCAGCTGCTGATAATGTTTTACGTAATGGCGAAGTAGGACGTGCCGCCGGATTTACTATTTATGTTTCGAACAACATTTCAAAAACTGGCGAAAAATAAAACGAAAAATTCAAAATTATGGCTGGCTATGAGCAAACAATTTCGTATGCTGAGCAAATTGTTGAGGTTGAGGCGTATCGCCCTGAAAAACGTTTCTCTGATGCCGTAAAAGGTTTGCATGTTTACGGCGCAAAAGTTGTACGTCCGGATACTTTAGCCGTTTTAACCGTACAACGACCAACCAGCTTAATTTAGGAGTGATGTAATTGCTGTTCAAAAATTTAGAAACAGGGTTGACGTGGGAAGTTACGAACCCGGATAAAATCAAAGAGTTGCAAACAAATGAAAAATATATGCTTGTAACTGACGAGAAACCAAAAAAAACTACGAGCAAAAAAAAAGAAACTACGCAGGAGTGATTTCATGCAACTCAATGTTGAAATGGTTACTAAACGTTTGGAATCATTCGGATACACATTAAAACCCAATGATGAATATGCGCTAGAGTTTCTTTTAGAAAAAACCAAACTTGACATATTAAATTTTTGCAATATCAAAGAGTTGCCGCTTGAATTAAATTATGTTGCCGTTGATATGGTTTGCGGTGAATTTTTATTAGAAAAAAAATCGGTTGGTGCGTTGAACTTGAACGATATTGATTTAAATGCCGTTGCAATTAAATCCATTTACGAAGGCGATGCAAGCGTAACTTATGCAACCGAAAATACGCAAGGTGCGCAAGAAAAACTTGATATATTGATACAAAACTTGCTGGATAGCAAAAAATATTTATATAAATTTCGGAGGATTGCATGGTAAACGGTCTTAATAAAAGTGCAATCGAGCAATTATACAACGGCGTTTGCACTATAACCGAGCATCAACAATATTTTGACGGAGTTACCAAGCAAACAAAATTTCGCGAAGTAGATATTATCAAGGATGAGCCGTGCCATCTATCGTTTTCGAGTACGAACCCTACCAATTCGGCAACCGGTGCATTCGGGCTTATGCAAAGTGTAAAGCTTTTTATTGACCCGCTTTTAGTTATTCCTGCTGGTTGCAAAATTACCGTTACGCAAAACAATCGCACAACAGCTTACAAGCAAAGCGGTGAGCCTGCTATATATCCGTCGCATCAAGAATTAAGCCTTGAATTGTTTCGCAAATGGGCTTGATTTATTAAAACCGTTCTTTTTTTGTAAAAAAAGAACCAAAAAAACTTTAATAAAAGAACTCCGCATTTGCGGAGTTCTTTAGTTAAAGTTCTTTGGTTACTTTCTTTCAAGAAAGTAACAAAAAGCAAAAGGAGTAAAAAAATGAAGGTAGGATTTACACAGCTTGTACAGTTTCAAAAACAAATGCAGAAATTAGACGAAAAAATAAAAAACGACGTGTGTAAGAAGGTTGCAAACGGACTGGCGGCAAAATTGCTGAAACAAACAAAAGAAAAAACACCGGTCGGACAGTATCCAAAAGGAACCGGCAAAGTCGGCGGCACATTAAAAAGAGGCTGGAAAACCAAAGGCTTGAAATTGCCTAACGGTTATAAAGCTACTGTCTTTAATCAGGTCGAATATGCGCCATATGTTGAGTTTGGCCATCGTATCGTAAATAAAAACGGTAAAACCGTTGGCTTTGTTCAAGGGCGACATATGCTAACTAAATCAACCGAAGAAATTGCTAAGATTGCAGACGATTACGCACAAAAAACGACTTATCAAACGATAAAGGAGGCAATCGAAAATTGGAAACTGAAATAATTAACGGCATCACTACAAAACTTTTTGAGACATTTGGCGAAGATTTCACGATTTACACTGAAAACATCGAACAAAATTTAAAATTGCCATGCTTTTTCGTTGAACTTGTAGCTTCCAGCAGAAAGCAAATCGTCGGTAAGCGATACAAGTCTGAAAACGTATTCGATATTCATTTTTTTACATCCGAAGAAGAAGATAAAAAAGAGGGGCGCAACGTAGCAAGCATATTGCTTGAAGCACTTGAATATATCAAGCTTGCCAATGGCGATTTACTTCGTGGTACAAATATGCACTTTGAAAACGTTGATGACGTTTTACATTTTTTCGTAAATTATAACGTCCATTTAATTCAGCTTGATGAAAAGCTGAAAGCATGGGCGAATTAAATATCAAACAAATTTAAGGAGGTTATTAAATGGCATTAGGTGGAGGAACTTGGACGATACAAAATAAAAAGCTTCCAGGTGCTTATGTAAATTTCATTTCTGCAAACCGTGCGACAAGTTTATTGTCTGAGCGCGGAATTGCGGCTATGCCGTTGATTCTAAACTGGGGCGTTGAGGGTGAAGTTTTTAAAATCACTAACGAAGATTTTGAAGAAAATGCGTTAAAAATATTTGGCTATGATTACGCCGATGAAAATTTAACCGGCATCCGTGATTTATTTCTAAACGCGAAAGCACTTTTGGCATTTAGACTTGGAACAGGTACAAAAGCCACTTGCAAATATTGCAACGCAAAATATTCCGGTACTCGCGGCAATGATTTAAAAATTGTAGTTACTGAAATCAAAAATAACGCTAACGAAACCACAGGTTTTAATGTTAAAACTATGATTGATAATTCGGTTGTAGATTCACAAGACGTATTTGCTGAAAATAATTCTATGGCACGAATTGGCGGAATAGAAGAAGGTCCTACAATACCTGTAATTGTCAAAACAAATTTATTGCAAGATAATGATTTTGTGAATTGGACAAGTGATATTTCACTTGAAGCCGGCACGGTATCTTTAAGCGGTGGTACAAATTCTACGCCGACAACTGAAAATTATAGTGAGTTTTTGAAAAAAATTGAGCCATACGCATTTAATACAATTGGCTGTGCTGATACAACCGAAGCAGTGAAAAAGCTTTTTGTTGCGTTTACTAAACGTATGCGTGATGAATGCGGCGTTAAATTTCAGTGTGTATTACACAAATATGAAACCGCTGATTACGAGGGTATTATTTCAGTTGAAAATAACACTGATGCAAATTTAGTTTATTGGACTGTTGGCGCGAGTGCCGGTTGTGAAATTAATAAATCCAATACCAACAAGATTTATAATGGAGAATTTGAAGTTGATACCAATTTCACGCAAACCGAATTGGAAAATGCCTTAGCTTTTGGCAAATTTATTTTTCACAAAGTTGGCGATGATATTCGCGTTTTGGAAGATATTAACACATTGGTTACTACAACCGCCGAAAAGGGCGATGATTTCAAATATAGTCAAACTGTACGCGTTTTAGACCAGATTGCAAATGATATTGCGACAATATTTAATACAAAATATCTTGGCGTTATACCTAATGATGAAAGCGGGCGTATTTCGCTTTGGAATGATATTGTTAAGCATCATCAAGAATTACAAAACATACGTGCAATTGAAAACTTCCAGCCCGATAATGTTACCGTTTCTGCCGGCAATACCAAAAAAGCCGTTGTGGTTTTTGATAAAATTACGCCTACAAATTGTATGGCTCAACTCTATATGCAATGTATTGTTGAGTAAAAACCTTTCCTTACTTTTTCTTTGAAAAGAAAAAGTAAGCAAAAAGAAACTTTATAAAGAACTTCGCGTATGCGAAGTTCTTTTGATAAAGTTCTTTTGCTTCTTTTCTTTCAAGAAAAGAAGAAAAAATATTTTTATAATAGGAGCGAAAAAATATGTCAAATACTATGAATGCAAAAGATTCAATAAGCGGCTCACTTGCCGAATGTTATATAACAATCGATGGTAACCGCTATAATTTTATGCAGCTTTATGAATTTGAAGCGAGTTATGATATGAATATTGTTGACGTACCGATTTTAGGGCAAACGTCAAAAGGGCATAAAGCTGTTGGCGGCAGTGGTACATGGAACGGTACCGCGCATTTCAATCAATCATTGTTGCGTGAAATTTTATACCGCTTTAAAAACAGCGGTGAAATGGTTTATTTCGATATTCAGGTTACTAACTCCGACCCAACTTCTGCCGTTGGTCGCCAAACAATTATCTTAAAAAATTGTTTAATGGAAGGCGGTATCTTAACCAAATTTAATGCCGATGAAGAAATTTTAAGCGAAGATATCTCCGGGACTTTCGATGATTGGGAAATGCCAGAAAAATTTGGTTTGCTTTCCGGAATGAATTAAAACCTAAGCTTTTTTGAAAAAAAGCTTAACCAAAAAACTTTATAAAGAACTTCGCATATGCGAAGTTCTTTTGTTAAAGTTCTTTTGGTCGCTTTTCTTTCAAGAAAAGCGAGAACTTAACAAAAAGGAGTTAAAAAATGAACTTAAAAAGTTTTTTAAAACAGAACGTAATACAAAGCGAAAATGTTAAATATGCGGCGTCCGATAGATTCTTGGACGACAAAAATAAACCGATTGAATGGGAAATAAGAGCAATTACCTCAAAAGAAGATGAAGAATTACGCAAAACCGCAACGCGTAAAACTCCAACAGGCAAACGCGGGCAATTTACTCAGGAAATTGATACAAATAAATATATTGGACTATTGGCAACAGCATGTACTGTTGCGCCAAACTTAAACGATGCTTCGCTGCAAGATTCTTATGGCGTTATGTCAGCAGATGAACTTTTAAAAGCTATGCTATTGCCCGGCGAATATGCCGATTATTTAGCTAAGGTGCAGAAAATCTGCGGTTTTGATAAATCCGTTCAAGATTTGGTTGATGACGCAAAAAACTAATTAATGAGGGTGATGCTGAAAGCAATTATGCTTACTATTGCCTTCACAAACTTAAAATCCTTCCCTCAAAATTCGTTGAACTTGATAAATACGAAAAAGCTTTTATTATTGCGTGCATCGATATAAAGATTGAAAACGATAAAAAAGAAGCGCAAAAACTCAAAAAGAAAAACCGCAGGAGGTGAAAACATGGCTGATATTCAGACAAGTATTACTATGGTCGACAAGGTTAGTCCCATTATTAGCAAGATGAACAAAGTTTTAAATACCGCTGTCGATAACTGCAACAAATTAAACATTGCAAGCAGTGATATGATGGACACAACTTCAATAAAAGCTTCCAATAACGCACTGACTAAGACTATACAAAATTACGATAAAATCGGGAAAAACATAAAAGCCGCCGATATCCAGCAACAAAATTTATCTACATCAATGCAAGTTTCATCCGGTTTAGCCGATACTCTCTCAACTAAGATAAAAGGTTTTGTCGCGGCATTTGCCGGTATCGCCGTTGTCAAAAAAAGCATTGACTTAATAAAAAACAGTATTGAAGCTGCACAAATTCAAGCCAGTGCCGAATTGCAATTACAAGTAGTTTTATCAAATGTTGGCGCGTCCGCCAATGCGTTTGATGAAATTAAAAACAAAGCTTCACAAATTCAAGCGCAAGGCATTTTTGGTGATGAAGCTATGATTGCCGGTGCGGCTGAATTTGCTACCTATATGAATGCCAAAGATGCTATTCAACTTATGATGGATACATTAGCCAATTATGCTATCGGTATGTCAAATGGTAATGAGGTCGATGCGCGTGGCATGGTTGATTACGCAACCAATCTTGGTAAAGTTATGAATGGTGCCTATGATGCTATGAGTAAAAAAGGTTTTCGATTTACCGAATCACAAAAAGCTGTTATCTCTGGCACTGCTACGCAATCGCAGTACATTGAAGTTTTAGGCAAAGATTATGAAAACATGACCGAAGATATGCGTAAATCTATTGCGATTAATAAAGTTATCGAAGAATCATGGGGAGATTTATACGAAGCTATGAGCAATACACCAAAGGGACAAATTA
>CAJTQE010000033.1:0-10247 GCA_910578655.1 uncultured Christensenella sp. | reverse complement strand
GGGCGATATGCTGGAGGTTGTCGGTACTAATCTGGCTCCTAGCATTACTGATTTTTTCAGAACGCTAAGAAACAACCTGCCGCAAATGCAAACAATTATTCTTGGCATCTCAAACGCGTTAAAAATAGTTATTGATATTTTGAATGATATCATCAATGTCGCCGGCGTAGTCGTAAAATATTTGCAGGATAATTGGGACGAAATTGGCTTAGGTATTACATGGGCTACGGCAACTTTAGCCGCTTTTGCATTGGGTCTAAATGGCGTTTGGGTAATAGCTATTGCTGTCATTGCCGCATTTAATGGCATAATAAAAGTTATTCAAAACGCAACCGGCAAAAGTATAAGTGCGTTCGGTATTATTAGTGCATCTGTTGCCATGTTAGGCGCAGTTATTTGGGACACAATAGCTTATGCTTGGAACTTTATCGCTATTTTTATCGAATGGCTCGTAAATGCGTTTAAGCATCCAATTATAGCAACACAAATTCGTTTCGCAAACTTGGCAGCCTTTATCCTTGATGCTTTTTCTGACATTACAGAAGGATGCGATAAAACTGCAACTAATATCGCAAATGCAATGATTTCTGCCGTAAATTTTATAATTAAAGCTTGGAATAAACTCACTGATATTTTTAATCCAATTACAAGCAAAATTGGTTTGAATTTACAAAAAGGTACGGAAATCAGCAAAATTTCCTCGATAACTTCTTCCGTCAGAAATACTTCGCAATCCTTGCGCAATTATGCTAATTCATTAAAACCTGCTGATTATTGGACTGCTCCAACACTTAGCGGCATTTCACTCGATACTGCATACAGTTCCGGTTATAATTGGGGCTCAAACTTAGGTAAAAAATTTCAAGATATTACTGAAAATCTTGGTAACAGCTTAGCTTCCGGCGGTTTGGGTGATTTAATCAATGATATCGCAAACAATACTGCTGATACTGCAAGTAATACAAATTTGACCAATGAAGACTTGGAATACTTACGAAATCTAGCCGAACGCGATACTATCAACCGATTTACAACTTCCCAAATAAAAGTGGAAATGATTAATAATAATTCCATTGCCTCCGATTTGGATATTGACGGTGTTGTAAATGTCTTGACCGACAAATTAAATGAGCAGTTAGCTATGCAAGTCGAGGGAGTTTATTACTGATGGCTTACTCTTTTTATCTAGACAACATAGTTTTACCGATTGCGCCGTCTAAATTTTCAGTTAGCATTCAAAATAAAAACAAAACCGTTGAATTAATTAACGATAAACAAATAAATATTTTAAAATTGCCGGGACTTACCGATATCAGTTTTGAATTTATTTTGCCAAACAGTAAATATCCATT
This sequence comes from uncultured Christensenella sp., assembly GCA_910578655.1. Lineage (GTDB taxonomy): Bacteria > Bacillota > Clostridia > Christensenellales > Borkfalkiaceae > Coproplasma. The sequence goes on along the minus strand of CAJTQE010000033.1, from coordinate 8,895 downwards.
TGTTACGAATTGGCAACCACCGCAATATTATTTATCAGTTTTAGAAAAGCTAAAAGTAAATTTGCAACCGTTCCAATTTGTTATTGCCCGAAGCTTGCCAAATGGTCAGCCGTCTTTTGCTACAAATATGTCTGTTTCGCTTGAAAGTTATGAAATCGTTGAAGATGCTGAAAATGGTTTCGATATTACCGTTAAAGTAAATCTCAAACAATATCGTCCATATGCGACACAGACAGTAGAAATTAAAACACCCGTTGACGGCTCAAAAGTAAGTGTCGAAAAAAATGCGCGAGCGCAGACCAAACAGCCCGATAAAACTTATACCGTACAAAAAGGCGATACCCTTTGGAATATTGCTAAAAAATATCTTGGTGATGGTAGCAAATATAAACAATTAGCTACGCTGAATAATATTTATAATCCCAATTTTTTATCTGTTGGGCAGGTTTTAAAATTGTCTTAATTGGTTATACTTGACTTTGGCTAAACTTTATTTTATAATGAGTTTAGCATCAAAAACGATAAAATATTTAAAAAATACGCACTAAAAACCTGCAGGGTTCAGCTGCAGGTTTTTTAATTGGCTGGTTACCACTAATTATCTATCCAACCATTTGCAAATATAGTAAGATATTATATTTGCCACGATAGATAATATAAACGATAAAATATTTCTCAAAATACGCACCTCCCTCTGTTACCAGAGTGGTTTGAGGTAACTTAATTATTTTAGCATTAAAGCACACAAAAACCAACAAAAGCGGGGTGTATACAAATAAATACGACAGAAATTTACATCTACAACACACGAACAGAACTAATGTTTTCGTCAATAATAAAAGATTCGATAAAATGGGAAACCGAGCGCAAAGGTACTCCCGGCAAACTAACTTTTACAGTCATTAAGGACAAGACTGCCGATTTCAACGAAGGCAATCCTGTCCTTTTTAAATATAATGGCGAAAATGTTTTTTACGGCTTTGTTTTTTCAAAATCACGCGACAAAGAGCATCATATTAACGTAACTGCATACGACCAGCTTCGATACCTCAAAAACAAACAAACTTATGCTTATAAAAACAAAAGTGCCGATGAATTAATTAAAATGATTGCCAAAGATTTTAAGCTACAAATTGGTGAATTGGAAAGTACCGGCTACAAAATGGATGACATACAAGACAATGCCACACTGTTTGATATAATTCAAAACTCGCTTAATGAAACAATTTTAAACAAAAACCAAATGTTTGTTTTATACGATGATTTTGGCAAGCTTACACTCAAAAATGCAACTAATATGCTTATACCAACGGATTTTATTATCAGTGAAGATACAGCACAAAATTTTGATTATAAATCGTCCATTGACGACCAAACCTACAATCAAATTTATTTGTATTCAGAAAACGGACAAACATACGTTGCTAAAGATTCCGCTAATATTAAAAATTTGGGCGTATTACAGCTAACTGAAAAGTTTACCGACAATGAAAATCCGCAGGCTAAATCCGCCGCATTATTATCGCTTTATAACAATGTATCACGTAGCCTAAAAATCAATAACGCGTTTGGTGATATCCGCGCACGTGCCGGCGCGTCCATATTTGTAAATTTAAACATTGGCGACATAATTTTGCGCAATTATATGCTTATTGAAAAAGCTACGCATACTTTTGAAGATAATTTACACACCATGAATCTTGACCTACGAAAAGGCTCCTTTCTTTAAAGTCAAGACCAAAGCTTTTTTGAAAAAAAGCTTGACCAAAAAACTTTATAAAGAACTTCGCATAAGCGAAGTTCTTTTATTAAAGTTCTTTTGCTCCTTTTCTTTCAAGAAAAGGAGAGAAAAAAAATTCAAGAGAGGTGATTAAATGAACTTGCTGCAAACAATAAAAACGGCAGCAGTAGACGCTGTATACGCATCAAATCCGGTACAAATTTTAATCGGTAAAGTTATTGCAATTGAGCCTCTCAAAGTACAAATTAATCCAAAATTAACGCTAGAAGATAATTTTTTAATCGTCCCCAAAATTTTTTCCGACTATGAGCAAACAATAATATTTGATAAAGAAATCGAGCAAGACGGCGAAATCGTAATTGTAAAGCAAAAAAAAATTGTTACGGTGAAAAACAAATTACAAAACGGTGAACAAATTGTTTTGCTCAAAATTCAAGGCGGCAAGAAATATTTAATCTTGGAAAGGTTAGGTGATTCTGATGCTCCCGCAGGTTAATATTCAAAATCTAAATGAGTTGCAAATAAATTCAATGCCAAGCAAAACATACAAATTAAACTACGGTAAAAATCAAATTTGCGATACAACAGATGACTTGCAAGCATTACAGCAAGCTATTTACATCATTTTAAACACTGAACGTTACAATTATTTGATTTATTCGTGGGCTTTTGGCATTGAACTGAAAAAATTAATTGGCATGGAAAAATTTCAAGCAACCGCACAACTTGAACAATGTATCAAAGACGCATTATTGCAAGACGCACGAATTTTAAGCGTTGAAAATTTTTCCTTTGCATTTGAGCGCAAAGCTGTTACGGCAAACTTTACTGTAAAGACAATTTTCGGCGATATTGAAAGTCAAAAGGTGGTGGAAATTTAATGGCTGAAAATAATACATTTGAATCTATTTTAAACACAATGCTTGCACGTGTGCCAACCTCTATTGATAAACGCGAAGGCTCATTTATTTATGATGCTCTTGCGCCAACAGCAGTTGAATTACAAAACATGTATATTCAATCTGATTACGTTTTGAATGAAACTTTTGCTGATACTGCAAGCCGTAAAAACTTAATTAGGCGCTCTGCCGAGAGAGGCATAACTATACAACCCGCCACAAATGCAATTGTAAAAGGTGAATTTACTCCAAATACACTTGAAATTCCTATTGGTACAAGATTCTCACTTGATGAATTTAATTACTCCGTAACTGAAAAAATTTCAGATGGAATATACAAACTTCAATGCGAAGAAGCCGGCGCAAATGCGAATTTTAAATTCGGGCAACTTATTCCAATTGATTACATTAACGGCTTACAATATGCAGAAATTACAAGCATTTTAATACCCGGCGAAGATGAAGAAAGTACCGAAAATTTACGAAAAAGATATTTTGCAAATTTGGAAAACCAAGCGTTTGGCGGCAACATAACTGACTATAAACAAAAAGTTAATTCATTACCAGGCATTGGTGGCGTAAAAGTTTATCCTGTTTGGAACGGCGGCGGAACAGTCAAGCTTGTAATAATTAATTCTGATTTCCAAAAGCCAAGTGACGAATTAATTTCAGCTACACAAACGGCTATTGACCCAATACAAAATCAAGGGCAAGGTTTAGGTATCGCTCCAATTGGTCATGTCGTAACCGTTATCGGCGTAAATGAAACTGTTTTAAATATTGCTTCCGAATTTACGTTACAAAACGGTTATCAATGGGCTGATGTTGAAGCAAATATTAAATCTACAATCAAAAATTATTTTGATGAACTAAATTCTACGTGGGCAGATTCTGAAAATTTAATTGTGCGCATTTCTCAACTGGAAACGCGTTTATTAAACCTTGACGGTATTATCGATATTGCTAATACAAAAATTAATAACGTAGCAGAAAATTTTGTCTTAAATGCCGATTCAATCGCCATTTTAGGCGAGGTGAACAATATTGCAACGTGATGTCGATATCCTAAATTATTATCCGAATGTTATTACTGCAATCGAAGAATTTCAGCATTTAGCCAATGCCGTAAATCCAGAATTAAACAAATTATGGGGAAAGTACAAAAATATATTTGATAACCAATTTATTGCAACGCTTGACGAAAATGGTTGTTTGCGTTGGGAAAAACTTCTAAAAATAACTGCAATGGGAACAGATACTTTAGAGGATAGACGTTTTAGAATACTTGCGCGTCTGAACGAAAATATTCCTTACACTTACCGCAAGCTTGAAAATATGTTAACTACGCTTTGCGGCAATGATTACACAATGCAATTGCAAAACAATGAATACAGATTAATTGTTCGCATTGCTTTATCCGTACAAAAGCAATTTAACGAAGTCAAAAAACTTTTGACTAAATTTGTTCCGGCTAATATCATTATTGATTTGGATTTACTTTATAACCAATACAACAAATATCTCAAAAACAGATACAAAGATTTATCTATTTTTACATATCAGCAATTACGCAGTGATGAAAATATTGATATTGATGCTTATACCAAAATTGAAAATAAATTAACTGATTTGTGCGGACAAAACAGATTTTCTGTTCAATTCCAAAAAGAAAATCGTACTTTGTTTATCAAAATTCCTAAAGCGTTTTCCGATAAATTTTCGGAACTTGAAACATTTTTAAATGAAACCGTGCCTAACCATATTTATTTTGATTTAAGTTGCAGTGGTGATGGTTTGCATAACGAATATAGCACTCTAACAAATTTAGAGCTTGCTCAGTATACTCATAAACAATTAAGTGAGGGGATTTAATGAGTGATTACACTGAAAATTATAATTTGAAAAAGCCTTATCCTAATGATTTTTTCGATGTCAACGATTTTAATGGCAATGCTGATATTATTGATAAAGCTTTGGCTAGTAAATTAGATGTCAATTCTACTGACAATCTCGCTAAAGAAGCTAGCGTTCAAGAAATTATTACAAAAGTTAATACAAATGCTAAAGAAACTAGTTTGCAAAATTTAAGTAATAAAATTGGAAATTATAGTGATGAAGGTACTTCAAGTGTTTTTTCAAAACTAAATACTATCCAAAACAATTTAAGTCAAAACGAAAAACTATTATTTCCGGTATACCAATCAACAAGTTTTCACCCTAAAGCAGAGACAATTGAAGTATTTAATATACAAGGTTCTGGTAAATTACATTATTTTTATTCTCAAATATGTCCTGGTCATTACAATAATACTGGAGCATCTATAACCGCAAAATTAATAATAGATGATGCTACTATTTTTACTATTACAGCTACTAGATCAGACCCTGGAACTGCTGTTGGTGGCGAATACTCTGTATATGGAAATTTCTTAGCTTTAGATTCTTTCTATTTTTCTTATCAAAATGCTGGCGCTCGTTATGTATTGAAAGGAACTACACATACAGAAACTATATATTCTAATCAATTAATTTGGAAAGGTGAAATAAATGACCTTGTTGGTGCTAATAATTCGTCAAAAACATATTCATTAGTATCCGATAAATCAGCAATATTTAAAAATAAAATTATTGTTTCAGTAACTGCTAACACTGAAATAGCGAGTGATAGTCTTTATTCAACAATTAATTTAGGTTATACATTAGACTAAAATACAAGCATAAATGAAACAGAAATTTTTATAAATAATAAAACTCTTATCATTGATATTTATTAAATTGACTTAAATTAAATATTTAGGAGGTAAAATCATGACTTTTGAGAGATTAAGAAAATTAATTGAAAATGGTAAATACAACAAAGAAGATTTGTTAAATAAAATGGATATTTTTCTTTTATGCAACAGAATCACAAATGAAAATTATCAAGAACTTTTAAAAATGATGGAGGCTAATTAATGGCGAACTTTACTGAAAACTATAATTTAGAAAAACCAAATGAAGACGAAAAATATAACATCAATGTTTTTAACTCTAATGCAGATATTATTGACAACGCTTTAGCAAATAAATTAGATAATGCTTCAACTAATAATTTTGCAAAAGAAACTAGCATTCAAGAATTAGCTACTAAATTAAATACAATCAGTGCAGATATTGAAAAAATCGTAAAAGCTAGCCCACAAAAATATGATGAAATAAAAATGCAAACCACAAGCTTTAACATGGCAGAAAACTCTGAAAAACTTTTCTTTAATATTCAAGGTGCTGGATATTTATATACTTGCCGCTACATTATGGGAATGGCTCAAAATTCAGATTTAGAGGTATCTGGCAATGTAAAAATAATTGTTGACGGCGATATTATTTTTAACCATACTCATGTACGAAGAACTAATAACACAAATACAAATATATGTTACGGAAGTGGACTTCTAACATCTATTGAATTTACACCTTATTTTACTTCAAGCTCTATAAACTACCACATGTATGCTAGTAGTTATGGTGGAAATTTTAATTATGTACTGACTGATTTGGAATTAGGTAGTAACGAACAAGAAAGTAACGTTGATTCTACTTCTTCAGCATCTATTAGAGTAGCTACAACTGCTAAGCCAATTCGTTTTGAAAATAATTTAAAAATATATGTCAAAACAGCAGATTATAAATTAGAAACTACAAGAGTTTTTATTCGTTATACATTAGATTAGGAGGTAAAAAATATGAATAAAACTGAAGTTATTGAAAACGGTAATACTTACATCGTTGAAACTTATGAAAGTGGTGCAACTGTTAAATATTTAAAACCTGTTGAAGAAATTTTTGACGTTGAAGAAAAAAAATTATCTGATATCGAACAGGCAACTTTAGACACAGCTTTAAACGTTGAATATCTTGTATGTTTGTCTGAATTAAATGTTTAGGAGGTAAAATTATGACATTTGATAGGTTAAAAAAATTAATTGAAAATGGCAAATACAACAAAGAAGATTTGTTAAACAAAATGGATATTTTTCTTTTATGCAATAGAATTACAAACGAAAATTATCAAGAATTATTGAAAATGATGGAGGCTTAATAATGGAGATAAATTGGCAAGTGAGATTTCATAATCCAGTTTGGTGGCTGCAAATATTTTTAGCCGTAGCAAGTCCGGTTTTGGTTTACTACGGCTTAAATTTTAAAGATTTAACTTCGTGGAAATCAGTCTTTGATTTATTTTTAAACGCACTTAAAAATCCTTACATACTTGGCTTGATTTTTATTAACGTTTTCAATACGATTAATGACCCGACAACTAAAGGTTTATCTGATAGTTTAAGAGCGTTGGGTTATGTTAATCCGAATTGAATTAAGCTTGCTTCTATGTTAAAATTAAATTAAGGACATTGTCATCAAAAACGGTAGGCGGTTGTTAATCCTCCTGAAAGTTGGGAGGTGGCTCTTATGAACGAAGATTTTATTATCTCTTATTTAATCTTAATTTTGTTCATAATAATTATTATAAAAAAATAGCCGCCCGTCCCTAAAATGCGGTGGCTATATTTTTAGTTTTACCAATTTTTTTCGGGAACAACCGTCTACAGACAATGTCCGATTTATATTTATATGATAACATAATAAAATTTATACGTCAATATATTTTTAAAATAATTAATTATGGTATACTAAAGTGGGTTCTTGCCGATAGGGTGGTGGCTCGCGACCTCGAAAGAGGAGGTGAGCGAATGTCTTTATATAATGCTCTCGACTTAATAATTAAATTCATGGATTTAATTTTTAAGATTTATAAAAGCATAAAAAAAGACTACCGCCCCACGCGCAAGGGCAAACGGTAGTTATAATTAACATAAGTAAAATTTTATAATTACTGCGAGCCACCGCCTAAAAGGCGGAACCTAAAAGGAAAGCTAACCGCTTTCTCTTTTTTTATTATACAACTAATTAAATATTATATGCAAGAAAATTTTAAAAGGAGCAAAGGAATGGCGAAAATATTTATAGATGCAGGGCATGGTGGTAAAGATTCCGGCGCAGTAAACGGAAATATTTATGAAAAAGATATTGCGCTAAGTATCGCACTAAAACTTGAAAAAATGTTAAAAACCTGCGGAATTGAAACAGTAATGTCGCGTACAACCGATGTTTTTGTAACATTGCAGGATAGGGCTAGCATTGCAAATAATTGCAATGCTATTTTATTTGTTTCAATTCATGTAAATTCAAGTACAGGTTTTGCAAGAGAAATTGAAACACTTGTATATAGTTATCGCGGAAATAATAAAGATATTGCACAAAGTATTCAAGATAGCTTAATTGAAGCAACAGGCACGCTTGATAGAGGCGTAAAAGAACGCCCGGATTTATATGTTTTGTCTGCAACAAAAATGACTGCTATACTTGTAGAAACAGGTTTTATTAAAACCGAATATAAAAATTTGTTATCAGATAATTATCAAGATAAAATTGCAAAGGCAATAACAAATGCAATTTGTAAATCGTTTAACTTGGAGGTGAAAAACATAGATAAAATTGAAAACGTCGAGCAAGCATTAACTGTTTTAGTAAATGCAAAAATCATAAATTCACCAGATTATTGGTTGAAGGCTTGCGATGTTGTAAAGTATTTACCGGATTTATTAATTAATTTTGCTAATAAAATTCAATAAAAAAAATGCTCTCAATACATTGAGAGTAAATTAATTTTATGTTATTCTAAATATAAGGATACCGACATTAATAAATGGTTAGGCGGCTAAATCTTCCCGAAAGTTGGGAGATGATACTTATGGACGAAACTTTCATTATTGCTTACTTAATTCTAATTTTGTTCATAATAATTATTATAAAAAAATAGTCGCCCGCCCTAGCAAAGTGTGCGACTAATCAATTAGTTTAAACATTTTCGGGCAGCCGTCTATTAGCGGTATCCCCATTTATTTATTTATTTATATGATAACACGACAAAAAATATACGTCAAGTTTTAATTTGCGCAATTTAATTTAACTAATTTATAGAAAGTAGTGCGTTTAGTATTAGTTAATTTCATAGCGTGAACGGCGGTAATATTTCCGGCTTTCCAGTCTTTGATAACACTGTCCCAATTTTCCGGTAATTTAGCTTTAGGTCTACCGAATTTAATACCTTTAGCATGTGCGGCGGCAATACCTTCGGCTTGACGTAATTTAATGCTCATGCGTTCCTGTTCGGCGATTGTACCTAAAACTTCAATCAAGATATTATTAACCATGTTA
>CAJTQE010000032.1 GCA_910578655.1 uncultured Christensenella sp. | reverse complement strand
GCCAATTATGCGTGTGCGTTTCGTTGCCATTATCACAGGCGGCAAACGTGAATAAACACGCCGCAACGCATATAACCGCTATAAACGTAGAAATGATTTTCTTCATAGTTTGCTCCTTTTGCTTTCCGAATGTTGTAGTAAATGTATACTTTTACTACAATTGAACACTTGCTTTAATTCGGGCAATTATGGTATAATTTAGGTGCAAAAACCTATTATTTTAAGCGTTTTTCGGCGTTTTAGTAAAAGTATACTTTTCCTACAAAAATTAAAAAATTTGTCATATACGGGCGCGGAACGGTATTTTCGTTTCGCGCTTTTTGCTATGCTTAAAGGAAACGAAAGGAGTATTATTCAATGAATACATACGCTTACGCCCGCGTTTCTGCACGCGACCAAAACTTACAGCGGCAGTTTACCGCATTTATTGAGTTTGGAATTGAAAAGAGCCGCATATACGCAGACAAGAAAAGCGGCAAGGACTTTGAACGGACAGAATATAAAAGACTTTTGAAAAGGCTAAAATCGGGCGATTTGTTAGTAATTAAATCAATAGACCGATTAGGTCGAAATTACGACCAAATCATAACCGAATGGGCGCATATAACAAATACAATAGGCGCGGACATTTTAGTGTTAGATATGCCAATTTTAGATACACGCACAAAAGCCGATACGCTTGTAGGCAAGTTTATATCTGATATTGTTTTGCAAGTACTTTCTTTCGTTGCCGAAAACGAACGGGCGAACATACGCGAACGCCAAGCGGACGGAATAAAACTTGCCAAGCAAAACGGCGTTAAATTCGGCAGACCGAGAAAGGAATACAGCGACGAGTTTTTATCGGTTGCATTTGATTATATAGAAAAGCGCATACCGCTGAAAACAGCGTTGAAATTATCGGGTATAAAGCAAGATAATTTTTTCTATCACATACGGCAGATAAAACAGTTAATAAACTGAAAGACATTTTACGACATTAAAAGCAGTATTGAGATAATTTTTATTGTTCTATTCGTGATGCTTTTCAATCTGAAAAGCGGACAAAAGAACGAACTGCTTTTGAACTTGATTTTCCCCGATTACCCCGACGGAAACGGCGGCGAGGACGAAAACAGCGTAAAAGAAAAAGAAACCGAATTTTCGGTTTCTTTTTCTGGGTGTTCGTATACCCCTGTTATGGTGCACTCGACAGGAGTTGAACCTGCATGGGGTTAACCACAAGATCCTTAGTCTTGCGCGTCTGCCAATTCCGCCACGAGTGCTTTATTTAAAACATTGTAATTTTATATTATTTTATTTATTATGTCAAGTCAAATTCGGTGTAAAAATAAATTTACTTATAATCTTTTTTTATTTTTGTCAGAACATCAAATACTTTTGTTTTGAGTTTAATAATTTCGTTATTATTATGTATGACATAATACTTTGCAAAATTACGATTTTCGTAATCTAATTGACTGTAAATACGAGATAATGCTTGATTTCTATTAATTTTTAATCTTTGCATTAATTCTTTTATCCGCTCTTCTTTATCGCGCAAGACAACTATAACATTATCAAACAGCGCCTCGAATCCACTCTCGAACAAAAGCGGCACTTCACAAAAGTACACACCGCTTCCACCCATAAGCTGCATTGCAATATTCATTATTTGCGGATGCGTAATAGAATTAAGAACTTGCAATTTTTCTTTATCACTAAATACAATTTGAGCAAGCTTCGCCTTATTAAGCGTACCGTTCGAATTTGTGACATTGCCAAACTCTTTTACTATTTTATTTACAAAAGATAAATCTTCTAAAAGTTCGCAATATATTTTGTCACACGATAAGACAGTAAATCCCTGTTCTTTAATTATTTTTGCAACGGTAGATTTACCGCTGCAAATTCCGCCAGTAATAGCTATTTTAACGTTATTTTGCATCATACCAATTGTCACCTGTATGGACGTCCACAGTAAGCGGAACCTTTAGTTTTACTGCATTTTCCATTTCTGTTTTTAAAATTTCAACAGCTTTTCCCACTTCTTCTTTTGGTGCATCAAGAACGAGTTCATCGTGAACTTGTAAAATTAATTTAGTTTTTAAACCGCATTTTTTAAGAGCATTAAAGACGTTTATCATTGCTATTTTAATTATATCCGCACTTGACCCCTGTAAAGGCATATTCATTGCAGCCCTTTCACCGAACTGCCTCAAATTGAAATTTGAAGAACTGATTTCCGGAATGTTACGTTTCCTTCCCGTAAGAGTACAAACGTATCCGTTAGCCTTCGCAAACGCAACGTTTGCGTTCATATACTCTTTTACAGCACTATAAGTGGAAAAATACTTTTCAATATATTCGCGCGCCGTCGCAACGGATATGTTAAGGTTCTTTGAGAGACCATAATCACTTATACCGTAAATTATACCGAAATTTACAGCTTTTGCGGCTCTGCGCATCTTGTCCGTGACTTCGTCAAGCCGAACACCGAATACCTGTGACGCTGTCACTGCGTGTATATCCCTATTTTCCGTATACGCCTCTATCAATTCTCTACACTCTGAAAAATGCGCCAATAACCTTAGTTCTATTTGGGAATAGTCGGCATCAATAAACACGTTTCCGGCTCTCGGAATGAAAATCTTTCTAAGCTCTCTACCTTCGTTTTCTCTTATTGGAATATTTTGTAAGTTGGGATTCGCACTCGAAAGCCTGCCCGTTGAAGTCATCGTTTGATTAAACGTTGTATGGACAAGCTTTGTATTTTTATCAATATACGGCTTAAAGCCCTCAAGATAAGTCGAACATAATTTTTTATAAGTTCTGTATTTTAATATTTCATTGATTACGGGACTTTTATCCTGTAACTTTTCCAAGACTTCGGCAGCGGTTGAAAATTTTCCGCTTTTATTATTTTTTACTTCTTTAATACCGAGTTTAGCATAAAGCACTTCGCCAAGCTGCGATGGAGAATTAAGGTTAAAATCACAACCGCACAAATTAAATATTTTATTTTGATGTTCCAGCGCAATAGCTTCATATCTGTCCGCTATTTCCCTCAAAACACTTTCACTGACCCTTACACCGGTATACTCCATATCGAAAAGAATGCTTATAAGCGGCTTTTCTATGTTCGCATATAAGTCAACAATTTTTTCTTTCTCAATTTCTTCCCAATATTTTTGAAACAATAAGTGAGTTACGTATGCGGAAAAATTGACATCAAACGCAAAAGCGTTGCAAATATCTTTTAACCCCCAATTAACCGTATTTGCAGAATACTCTGTAAGGTATTTTGCTACGGAAACATCCTCATAATCGCAGTTAAATTCAACCCCGAATACATTTAAAAGATGCATTGTCAATTTGCTATTAAATAAAATAACTTTATTTGCCTTGTCTGAAAAAATTTGTTTTAAAAGCTTTATAAAATCATCGTAACATATACCCTCGCCGAGTAAATTTTCAGAAACAGATAAAACAATCTCGGCTTCCCCGTTGTAAACGTGCGCGCCGGCTTTTTCCAAAGCAACGCTAAACTTCGTAAAATTATTAAAATACTTTATAGCTTCTTCATATGATTTGCAAACAATTTTTGTGGGATAAGTTATTTCGTTATTAATTTTTGACGAACCCTCTTCAAAAATTTTTAAACCGATAAGACTATTAAATTCAAATTCACCAAACAGTCTTTTAACTTCGCTACTATATTTTTGCGGCGCAATACATTCACTAAGCTCTATCTCCAAATCGCACGTCCGGTCAATAGTTGCAAGTTTATAAGATAGGTATGCGATTTCTTTATTGCTAATTAACTTACTTTTAAGCGCGCCTTTTATATTTTCAATATTTTCATAAACACCGTCAAGTGAACCGTAATTTTCAAGCAAAGCCAAAGCAGTTTTTTCGCCAATGCCTTGAACACCCGGTATGTTATCGGAACTGTCGCCCATTAATGCTTTCAAATCTATAATTTGCAAAGGTGTCAAACCTATTTCGTTTTTAAAATTTTCAATGTTTAATTTTTGAAGTATGGAAACTCCTTTTTTTGTATAATAAACATCAGTTTTTTCATCTACGAGCTGAAAACTATCCCTATCGCCCGTATAAATATAACTGTGGACGTCAAATTTTTTCGACAGAGTACCTATAATATCATCCGCCTCTATCCCCTCTTTGAAACAAGTTGCAATTCTCATTGCCTTCAAAAGTTCTTTTAATGGTTCCACCTGCACTGCAAGGTCATCAGGCATACCCTTTCTTGTAGACTTATAGCCATCGAACATTTTATGTCTGAAAGTCGGCGCTTTAAGATCAAACGCTACTATTATATAATTCGGTTTTAAGTCACCTAATATCTTAAATAACAGCTTGACAAACCCAAAAATAGCGTTAGTAGGCATTCCGTTTTTTGTAGTAAAAACGGGCGTAGCATAATACGCCCTGTTTAACAAACTATTTCCGTCTATAAGCACTAATTTCTCCATTATGCAATTCTCCAAAATGCTAATTAATCAGATTATAGCATAAAAAAAGCTTTTACGCAATTATTTGCAATAGCTCAATGATTACTAATGCTTTCCGATTTATAGAATACTGATCGCCTTAACTTCGACGATTATTTCAAACACCGGCGATAAACGGGCGTGCAATTACTTCCAAATATTCCATTGCGAGATATAAGCGTTTGTTATAAGGTGTCAGATTCCACGTTTGAGCTGTCGCCCAACTTAAATAATTTATACCCGCATTCGGGGCATACAACGTAGTTTGTCATAGGTTTTCCTTTGCTTGCGATTTTTTCTTGTCAGAAACTATCGTAACTATTAAAAAAATCATTATTGTTATAAATGCAAACAAAATGAAAATATCTAAAAAAATGTGATATGTGTCTTTGACTAACGTATTTTGCGATGCGGCTATAATATGGTGTGTGTCGGCGAATGTTTTGTTATAAGCGGCTATATTTTCGCCCGTTTTAAAATAAGTAGTAAACTGAAATACTCCCCAAAAAAATAAAAATGCCGACAAAAAATATTTTCCCATTGTATCTTTTAGAATAAAACAAACAATGCTTGCAATGAAAATTAAATAAAATACAAAATCAATCGGTTCATCTACAAATGCAGAGACTACTATTTTTGTGTCGCCGATTTTTAGCCCCGTAATGTTAAAAGTAAACCATAATAGCAAAATTCCCAAAAAGGCTAATACTATGATTTTTAATGCTTTTAATTTGCGACTATCATCAAAAATTTTTAACTTTTTGAATTTCATAAATTATTTTCCTTTTTAATTACTTGCAGTAAGCCGTTAAGAACATCCATAAGCATTTTTCCTATTTCCTTATCGTTAAGGCTTACCGTTTTCGTTACTATCATTGTCGCAACCCCGTGCGAAAAAAGCCATAGTCTAACATATAAATCGTTTGCTGCTTTATCGGACAAAACGTAATCGTTTTTTATTAAAGATATAAGATATTCTTTATTTTTGTCCAAATCACTTTCCGCAATAGGCGTATCTCTTTGCCTTTCAGTCATAAATAGTAACGTAAATAAATGCGGTTGTTCTCTTGCAAAACGAATATAATTCCAACCTGCCGCTTGATATTTTGATAAGTTAGGGATTTCAGCAAATAAATAGTTGTCGTATTCCTTTATTGCTTCTTGCATAATCGCTTTGCGCAAATTATCCATATTTTCAAATACCCAATAAACGGGTTGTATGGAACAATTTAATTGTTTTGCAATGGCTTTTGCCGTTACACTGTCAATACCATTCATTTTAGTCATTTCATACGCCGTACTGACTATCAGTTCTTTATGTATTTTTGTTTTAGGTGGCATAACAAAACTCCTTATATACTTGACATTATATATCATAGAGTATATAATAAACTTATTCTTTTGTCAAGCATTTTTTGTAATTCGCTTGTGCTTACCGTCTGGGGACGGAATACGCCGCCTTGACAAATTGTAAAGGGCGACGATTTTCTCAAAACCGTCGTTTGCTTCGCAAATATACCCTTGACAATTTGCCTGTGGCGGCATTTTTGGCTGGTTAAGACGACCACCAAAGCGAACACAAAAACCGTTATTTATTGCAAATAAATATTCTTTACAGTTGTTATAACTACTTCAAACATTATGTCAAAATCAGTTTGATAGTATTTTTCAAGCATAACATCGTGGCAATATTCTTCAATTATATGATAGGCTATTTGTGTTTTTTCCATTAAGTGAGGCAAGTTTATGCCGTTTGACAGCAGATATTCACAAATCGATTGTATTGCTTGGTTTTCCATTTGTTGTAATAATAAACCTGCATCATTGTCTAATACACATATACCCAAAAGTTCTTGGTGTGCCATTTTATTGTCATTGTGTGCTTTTAGACATAAAGGAATAAACTCACGCAAAATACTATCAAAATTAAACGGGGGCTTAAATTGTTTAAGCGTATTAAGCATAGGGGTAAAAGCGGTTTCAAAACATAGTTTTAACGAATGCAAAAAAATGTCTTTTTTATCTTTGAAATAATTATATATAATTCCCGTTGACACGCCAGCTATTTTGGCTATTTCAACGGTTGTAGTGTTGTAATAGCCTTTTTCGCTAAATACTTTTAAGCCCGCTTTAATAATGTTTTGCTTTTTATCAATAGAAGTTCTTTTTATAGGTTGTCTAATCTCTGCCATAATAAGTGCATTATATCACAAAATTTTTGATTTGTACACTAATCTGAAATATATTTCAGAATGCGTTGACTTTATAATCAAAATAATATATAATTTAACTTGAAATATGTTTCAGGTTGGGAATATTTATGAACTTAAACAAAAAATTATTTGTGGTTGGCATTATAGGCTCGGTTTTATGTTTTACAGGTGATATGCTTTTAGGCTGTTTCGCGCCGTCAAAAGAATTTGGAAACTCAATTATATTCCCGCCATTTTCAGAAGATTGGGCAAATTCAAGTCCAAATAGATTTATCATTGGCGGATTATTCGGAGTAATTGCCTTGCTACTAATGTTTTGTGGCTTTTATGCTATATATCGAGAAATGATAGTGAAAAAATGTAAATACTCAAAATTGTTTATTATATGTGCTTTTGTTTTTATTTCAGTCGGCACTTTATATCATTGCGTTTTTGCTATGACTGCTTACATTTATAATAAACTTTATAATTTACAAGTGTTAGAGGCAAAGATAATTGCGGAACAATTATTTTGTGCTTTTATTGCTGTTGCATCATTGGCTGCTGTTGCCTTTGCTTTTTTATCTATCTATTTGTTCGTAGTAAGCATTCGCGGAAAATTTAACAATAAAAAATGGTTATCGATTTTCAACCCGTTATTGATAATGCTTGTGTTAATTGGCTTATCAAAAATTTTACCTGCAAATAAAGTTGTAAACGGTATTTTCGCTTGGGGGCAACAAAGTATAGCATTATTTATTACATTTATAATGTTTCTAATTTATTCTATTCGATATAATCATTATCAACCATTTATCGAAAAAAAAGAAAAGGAACAACGTCTATGACAAATTACATTGTATGCCCCGAATGCGGGTATAAATTGTTTAAGTTGAGCGACGGCTCAAATATAGAAATATATTGCCCGAAATGTAAAGCAAAACTACAAATAGAAATTAAGGACGGCAAAATCATTATTCAAAAAATACTATCAGACAAGGCGTAACAACCGAATAAAACTTTATCAAAAATAAAGAATTGAGTGTACGAAAGTTAAACGACAAATTACGAGTTCGGTTGGATTGACGATTACAACGGCGAAAAGGTCTTGTTTTTGGACGAGTTTCGCAGTTCGTTCAAAATCTCGGAAATATTGGACTACTTGGACGGACTGCCTATACGAATACACGGACGGCATTTTAACCGCGTGGCTTGTTGTGATACGGTTTACATTGTTTCAAATATACCGCTTACGGAGCAATACACAAAAATACAACAAAACGAGCCTACAACGTGGGCGGCGTTTCTACGGCGAATAACGGCGTATAATTTTGACATTAGCAAAGATACGCCCGTAAACAAGCATACGGGCAAACCGATAGAAAAGACTATAACAACTTTAATACCGCTTGATGATGACGGCGAAAGTCCGTTTTAGCGGCTTGCTGGGTGGGTTCTCTTGGGTGGGCAATAGAAAAAGCACAAGGCATTTAACCTTGTGCTTTTTCCTTACCTTTCGGAGATAAAACCCGCTATTCCGTTTACAAATAGATATTTCAGGTTCAATCTCTGTCTGTCTTGGTGCCGCTGGTCGGGGTCGAACCGACACGGTATCGCTACCACTGGATTTTGAGTCCAGCGCGTCTGCCAATTCCACCACAGCGGCAATTGTAGCTTAATTATTATATTATATTTACTTTTAAAAATCAAGTTTTTTATATATGAAATAATCCGATAAATTAATTTTATCGGATTATTTTACAAAGAAAATCTGGCGTAAACTAACGCCAGACCGAGAAATGTTTTGGGCTTTGATAAACCGCATTGATTTATTTAACTTTTTCTTAGCTAAGCGTTGTACTTAGTTTTACAATTCGCTTAATTATAAGTTTCCAGCAAAAGCTTGTCCGCAACCAAAGCAATAAATTCACTGTTTGTAGGTTTTTCTTTACCTATGTAAACACGAGCTCCAAATATGGAACTTATATCGTCTGTTCTGCCTTTATTCCAAGCAACTTCTATGGCATGGCGTATCGCTCTTTCAACTTTGCTTGAAGTTGTTTCGTAAATTTCTGCAATTTTCGGATACAGTTCTTTTGTAACTTTATTGATAATCGGCGGATTTTCTATCGCCATCTTGATTCCTTCACGCATATAAACAAAACCCTTAATATGCGGCGGAATACCAATCGTCGTAAATATATTGCTTATCTTTTCATCCAGAGAAAACGTCTTGCGCCTATCCCTCATCTCCGTTGAAACTTTGTAATCAGAAACTCTTTCATTTAAAATATCGGAAACTCTTTCACCAATAACCTGCGGAGTTACGGGTTTGATAAAATAGTATATAGCGCCATGATTAATTGCTGAATTGACAATTCTGTCATTATCAAATTCAGACATCATAAATGAAACGCAGTTTGGACATAGAGTTTTAATATGATCCAAAAGCTTTATACCGTCAATACCCTTTAAAGCCGTATCAATAATAGCCACGTCCGGCTTTACCGACTGCAATGCCGCCAACGCCGCATCACCGGTAACCGCTGTTGCGCAAACCTTAAAACCGTTGACCTTTTCAAAATAATCACGCAACGTATTTAAAAACTCTTCATTCCTTTCAAAAATTGCAATACTGAAATTCTTCATAAAATGCACCTCAATAATTGATTTGTAATACAATTATACTGCATTTTTTTGAAGAAGTAAAGCTATTTTTGTAAAAATATACTACAAATATTGTTTTCTTTTGTCGAATTTTGAATATTTTTGTACAAAATACAATTTTATTGGGAAATGTAATCTAAATATTCGTCATACGAGACTTTTTTGTCAAATTTTTTGGTTCCGTTGATTTCTATAATCCTGTTTGCAACAGTGTTCATCAACTCTTGGTCGTGTGAAGTAAAAACCATACAGCCCTTAAAATTTTTCATGCCATTATTCAGCGCAGTAATGGATTCAAGATCAAGATGATTAGTCGGCTCGTCAAAAATAAGAAAATTACCGCCTTCAAGCATCATTTTTGCAAGCATACAGCGGACTTTTTCACCGCCGGACAGAACCTTAGCTTGCTTCAATGCCTCTTCACCGGAAAATAACATTCTACCAAGCCATCCGCGAAGATATTCCTCATAATGGTCTTTGGAGTACTGGCTAAGCCATTCAACAAGATTATAGTCGCACCTTAAAAAATATTCGTTATTATTTTCGGGGAAATATGAAGTTTTTATTGTTTTTCCCCACTTTACGCTACCTGCATCAGGCTGAGCTTTACCGGCCAAAATATCGTACAACATCGAAACGGTTGTACTTTTATCGCTCACAATACCTATTTTATCGTCTTTCTGCACTGTAAATGAAACATCTTCAAAATATCCCTTTTTACTTAAACCTTCAACGCAAAGAATATCATTGCCTATATCTTTTTCATATTTAAAATCTATAAATGGATATTTTCTGAGCGAAGGTTTGAAATCTGAAATTGTAAGTTTTTCAAGTTCCTTCTTCCTTGAAGTTGCCTGACGCGATTTGGAAGCGTTTGCCGCAAATCGTGCAATAAATTCCTGCAATTCCTTTGCGCGCTGCTCGTTCTTTTTGTTTTGATCCTTCTGCTGCCTGGCCAAAAGCTGACTTGTTTCGTACCAAAAATCGTAGTTGCCGAGCATCATATTGATTTTACCATAATCAACGTCACAAATATGCGTACAAACTTTATTTAAAAAGTGCCTGTTGTGTGAAACTATAATTATTGTATTTTCAAAATCAAGCAGATAATTTTCCAGCCAGCGCACCGTCTTTATATCTAGGTTATTAGTAGGCTCGTCCAATAAAAGTATATCAGGATTTCCAAATAGCGCCTGCGCAAGCAAAATTTTTACCTTGTGCTTTGCATCGACTTCCAACATCGGCATATCATAGAATTCTTCGGTTATATCAAGCGCATTTAAAAGAGTTTGCGCCTCATACTCGGCATCCCAACCGCCGAGTTCGGCAAATTCACTTTCAAGCTCACTCGCGCGCACACCGTCCTCTTCCGTGAAATCAGCTTTTGCGTAAAGCGCGTCCTTCTCGTCCATTATCTCAATCAAACGTTTATGCCCAAGCATAACCGCCCTTAAAACAGTAACGTGGTCAAAAGCATTCTGATTTTGCTGCAAAACGGACATTCTTTCGGTTTTATCAATCGACACGTCGCCCTTATTAGGCTCAATTTCTCCGCTAAGCACTTTTAAAAAAGTAGATTTGCCCGCTCCGTTTGCCCCGATAATGCCATAGCAGTTGCCTTTCGTAAATTTTAAATTAACTTCCTCAAATAATTTTTTACTGCCGTATTGTAACGACACGTTATTAACCTGTAACATATTATCTCCGTAAAATTTATTTTAACCCGAACCTTCGGGCGATACTTTAATTCTAACTTTACCTATACCGCAAACTGACTGTTATAAAGTTCAAAATAGCATCCTTTAAGCGCTAAAAGCTGTTTATGCGTCCCCTGTTCGATAATTTTTCCCTTATCCATAACCAGAATAAGGTCGGCATTTTTGATTGTTGAAAGCCTGTGTGCAACGATAAAACTTGTTCTGCCGTTCATTAGGGAGGCAAACGCATGTTGTATTTTAATTTCCGTACGCGTATCTATAGACGAAGTCGCCTCGTCAAGAATAAGTATAGGCGGCAAACAAAGCATTATTCGAGCGATACATAAAAGCTGTTTTTGCCCTTGCGACAGATTTCCTCCGTCTTCCGATATTTTAGTATCATAGCCTGAAGGCAACTGCATTATAAAATTGTGCGCATGCGCAGCTTTTGCCGCAGTAATTATTTCCTCTTCGGTAGCATTTGTATTCCCGAACGCTATATTTTCTCTTATAGTTCCGCTCTTCAGCCAGGTATCCTGTAAAACCATTCCGTAATTTCTACGCAACGATGACCGCGTTACGTCAAGTATATTTTTGCCGTCAACCTCTATTATGCCCCTATCCGGCTCGTAAAACCGCATAAGCAAATTAATTATCGTTGTTTTTCCGCAACCGGTTGAACCAACAATTGCGATACGCTGCCCAGCTTTTGCAACTATGTTTAAATCCTCAATCAGCTTACTGTCAGCAGTATATGAAAAATCTACGCTTTTCAATTCAACGTTGCCTTTGACATCTTTAATATCTACGGCGTCGGGCACATCGGGCGCCTGCGGCCGCTCGTCAATTAATTCGTAAATTCTGCCTGCACATGCAAACGCGTTTTGCAACTCAGTTACAACTCCCGAAATTTCGTTAAACGGCTTCGTGTACTGATTTGCATAAGCCAATAAACTCGTAAGCACACCGACATTAAATACAATGGGAAGCGAAACGTTAAACACAAGCATAAGTCCGCCCGATAGCGCGACAGCCGCATAAACTACGGCATTGACAAATCTGGTACACGGGTTAGTCAGCGAAGAATAAAAAATTGACTTTAACGAAGCTTTTGTCAGGCGAGCGTTAACTTCGTCGAATTTTTCAAGATTTTCTGCTTCGTGGTTAAACGCTTTAACTACTTTAAGATTGCCAACTATTTCATCGATAAAAGCAGTCTGTTCTCCGCGAATTTCTGAAGTTGTTTTAAACAAGTGATAAGTTCTCGAAGCGATAAATTTTGCAACGAACAGTGAAAGCGGCGTCAGGACCAAAATAATAAGCGCGACTACCCAGTTAAGAATTAGCATTATAACCATAGTTCCGACTATCGTCAAAACACCGGTAAACAACTGGGTAAAACCCATTAAAAGTCCGTCGGCAAAAGTGTCAACGTCGGCTATATTTCTGCTTATAATGTCGCCGTAGGAATGCGCATCTAAATATTTCAACGGCAAGCGCTGTAAATTTGCAAAGGCCTCTTCCCTTACATCTTTAACCACGTTAAACGTTATATGATTATTAATAATGTTCATAAGCCACTGCGTTAAACAAGTAAACGCAACAGTTGCACCTATTATTATGAACAGTTTATAAATATCTTTAAAATTAATTGTTTCAACTTTCGTTAAATCTAAGAGATTAATTATTTGACCGAACAGCACGGGAATTGTCAGCACTCCCACAACAGTCAGAACAGCCAAAAATATTGTTAACATCAGCCAGAATTTATATGGCTTTAACTGCTTTAATACGCGCTTTAATGTGTTTTTATTGTAAGATTTCATAACTTATGCACCCTCCCGTTCAAATTGAGAAAAGTGAATTTCGTTATAAATTTCACAAGTGTTTAAAAGTTCTTCGTGAGTACCGCAACCAACCATTTTGCCGCAATCCAGTACAATAATTTTATCGGCATGTTTAATTGACGAAGTGCGCTGAGAAACCACAAAAATAGTCGGTTTATAGTCAAGCTCTTTCAAAGACTGTCTGAGCCGAGCATCGGTTGCATAATCAAGAGCGGATGCACTATCGTCCAGTATCAGAATTTCAGGCTTTTTAACAAGAGCTCGCGCAATAGTCAACCTTTGCCGCTGTCCGCCCGAAAAATTTTTTCCACCCTGTTCTACAATTTCATCAAGCCCCTCCGACTTTGACCGAACAATGTCGTCGGCTTGCGCACATTTTATAGCAGCCAAAATTTCCTCGTCGGTCGCGTCACGCTTTCCCCACTGCATATTTTCGCGTATAGTACCTTTGAACAATACCGCACGCTGTGGCACTATTCCGCATTTTAAACGCAATTTTTCATCATCAATAAAATTTACGCTTTGCCCATCAATTAAAACGCTACCGCTTTGTGCATCGTAAAAATGCGGAATCATATTGACAAGCGTAGTTTTTCCCGCACCTGTGCCGCCTATAATACCAATCGTTTGACCGCGTTCCGCCGTAAATGAGATGTTGCTGAGCGCGTTAATTTCGGCATCACCGTAATTGACGCAAACATCTTTAAATTCAACAAAATGACTGCTTTTATTTTCGTTCGTATAACCTCTGACCTTATCAACAGGTATTTCAAGTATTTCCTTGACCCTGCCTGCGCACGCAAAAGATTTTGTAACGGTTATTATAAGATTTGCAAGCTTAATCAATTCCACGAGAATTTGCCCCATATAATTATAGAGCGCAACCACATTACCCTGCGACAAACTGCCGGAATCGATTTTAATCGCACCGACGTAAAGCAATACGATTATTGCAGCGTTAATTATCGAGTAAGTCAGCGGGTTCATAAGTGCAGAAATTCTGCCGACAACTATTTGAGATTTTGCAAGCTGAGCGTTACACTTATTGTATTTTGAAATTTCCTCTTCTTCTTTACAAAACGCACGCAAAACCCTCACGCCGGTAAGGGTTTCCCGTGTTGAAGCTGTTACAGCGTCAAGCCTGCCCTGCACCTTTTTATAGAGCGGAATACTTGAAAGGATAATCGCAAACACCACAATAAATAGAACAACTATCGTAATCGCAAATATGCCACCCGAAACCAAATCAAGCGCAAGCGCCATAATCATTGCCCCAAATACAATGAACGGTGAACGCATAAACAGTCTTAATACCAGATTAACACCTGACTGAATCTGATTGACATCGCTTGTCATTCGAGTAATCATTTTTGAAGTGCCTATACGGTCAATATCACTGTAAGATAGCGACTGCATTTTATCAAACAAATCATATCGCAGTTCTTTTGAAAAACCAACAGCCGCTTTCGCAGCAAAGTACTGCGCTGCAACGGCGCTAATAAGCCCCACTACACCAAGCGCAATCAAAATAAGACCCATATATACAACGTATTGCCAGCCCTCTCCGCCGTTAATTCCGTTATCGATAATTGCCGAAACAACAAGCGGAACAAAAAGTTCAAACCCTGCCTCTAACAGCTTGAAAAGAGGAGCCAAAATACTCTGTAATTTATAATGTTTCAAATATTTGAGTAATTTAAGCATATTTAATATATTTTAACATTTAATTAACAAAAAATCAATTTTTATTCTAAGCATTTGCCATTATTATTGCAATCTGAACAGCCACCCTATCGGTTATGCCTGACATAGTACTTAAAATATATTTAAAAAGCGGTCTGTTGACCGCTTTTTTGAATTTACTTATATAACCCAATTTCCGTTTTTGAAAATTTGAATTCTCTTACCGTCATCGGTTACACCAACGATTGACATATCATTACTGCCAATCATAAAGTCAACGTGAATCATCGAGCTGTTTATACCCGCCTTTTCACACTCTTCTACTGTCATATTTTCAAAGCCTTCAAGACATTCGTTGAACCCCCTGCCGAGAGCCAGATGGCAACTCGCATTCTCGTCAAACAAAGTATTATAGAAAAGTATCCCCGTATTGTTTATAGGCGAATTGTACGCAATAAGCGCACATTCGCCAAGATATGCGGCACCTTCATCCATTTTAACCATTTTTTCAAGCAAATCCTGATTCTTTTCTGCATGAACCTCTACCGCTTTTCCGCCCTCGAACCTTATCCAGAAGTTTTCTATAAGCTTGCCCTGATAAGAAAGAGGCTTCGTTGCAACAACCTTACCTTCGGCAATCCCTTTCATGGGCGAAGTAAAAACCTCCTCGCTGGGAATATTCGGGTTAAAGTAAATTTTACTTCCAAGCGTTGTTTCACCGCCGCCCGTAAATCTTCCGCGAGGGTTAAGCCCTACGACGAAATCAGTTCCGTTTGCGCTTTTATATTCAAGCTTATTAAATTTGTGTTCATTCAAAAATTTGCAACGCTTTGAAAGTTCTTCATTGTGCTTACCCCACGCTTTAATGGGATCCCCGTCGACACGCGAACAATGCAGAATAGCATCCCAAAGTTTTTCCATTGCCTTATCGACCGGCAAATCGGGGAATACCTTTTTCGCCCATTCCTTTCCGGGGACAGCCGCAATACACCACTGATATTTATTTTCAAGCTTATCGCGATAAGGCTTGATAAACGGATATCTTGCCATATTTGCTTTGGAGATTTTTTCGTTATCGGTACCGTTTAAACCGTCGGGATCCTCTGAATCAAGCCAAAGCATACAAGTTAGTTTGTCAATTTTTCTCTCCCACTCCGCCCTTTCAACGGCTGTAACTTCCGAGAGAGATTCAAGGGTGCGATAAGTATAATTGAGTTTTGTTATGGGCATATGTGCCCATTCAACTTTTACTTTCGAAGCGCCGCACCTATAACATTCTTCAACGCACAATGCAACAAATTCGGGTTGGTCAAGTTCACACCTGATAATAACCTCCTGCCCCTCCTTCACATTCAGTCCGCACTTAACGATTAATTCGGCATATTTTTTCAATTTTTCCTGCATTTCATAAACTCCTTATATCACTTTTAAGTAATTTTAACATTTTTTGCTCTTTATTGCAAGGATTTTTTTGTCCTTTAAAAATACCAACAAAACGTATACCGCAAAAAGCACAACACACGCGCCTAAAAGTATTCCATACATTGCTCCAAGTGAAACTTGCTTACCGCAAAAATATAAATTAACGTCAAAGCTGTCTTTAATTGCTTTTGCCATTGCGTCCGCCTTTGACGGGTCAACGGTTTTTATAATTTCGTTAACGTAAGCGTTCATATAGTGATTGCGTATAATGCCCACACCGTATGTCCCCGGCAAAAATCCCAATACGTTTCTCAGCCCTTCCGAAAATTGCGAAAGCGGCATATAGGCTCCGCAAATAAAGCCGTACATCGATGAAACAAGCGTCGATACGGCAGAAATGCCGCCTTGGGTTTTAATGAAGATTTCAACAATGCCAGCAAGCAACGTACCGAAAAGTATACAGCAAACGCAATCGAGGATAATTAAAAACACATCGCCTACGGACAGATACCAACCGACAGCCGCAATATAAATATGCCCAATCAGCATTACACACATTATCACGATAAAAGTTACGAAAAAGTTTGAAACAAAATAAGAAACGGAAAGCGTAGTATTTTTAATCGGTGAAACACTGAAATCGTTTATGTTTGCGTTCATTTTATCCTCAACCATAATTACATTTGAACAGAACGCAACCGTAACGGAGCTTACGCTTAAAATAGACGACATCAGCCACGCCCCGGTTATTCCTTCCAGCACTCGGGCTTCTATTGTAATACCGAATTCGGTTGCAATTTGTGTAAAGTTGCCTGTATAAATATTCTTTAAAAACGTAACGAACAGCACGAGCAGAATTAACGGCGTTATCAAAGACATAAAAAACATTACTTTGTCTTTAAAATAGCATTTCGTATTTCTCTTTATAAGTGATATAAGCTTTTTACACTCCTGCATATTAACCTCCGTACAAATCCTTCCCCGTAACCTTTAAAAAGACGTTATCCATATTGCCTTTAAGCACTTCGAAATCATCAAAAAACTCGGGTTTTTCCTTAAAGAACTTAGCGACCTCCTCGGTCCCGTTCAATTCTATTTCCGTAAAGTCACGCTCATTCTTAATAGGATAACCGCGCGTCGAAAAATATTGTTGCGCACCTTCTCTATGATTGTAAAATTTTATAAAGTCACTGGCAAACTCGTTTTTCAGATTATGCGGTGTACCCTCCGCCACGATTTTACCCGAATCGATTATAACAACGTAATCGGAATCTGAAGCCTCTTCCATATAATGCGTAGTCAAAAACACGGTCAAGCCGTTCTCTTTGCGCAGTTTTTCGACTATGTTCCACACGTTGATGCGTGTTTTAGGGTCAAGCCCTGTTGTCGGCTCGTCAAGAATTAAAAGCCTCGGTTTATGTATTAGCGCACGGGCAATATCGATTCGCCTTTTCTGTCCGCCCGAAAGCTTATGAAGCGGCCGTTTCAATATTTCTTTTAAATCAAACATTTCAACCGTTTCTTCGAGCACCGATTTGAACGCACTGCCCGTAATGCCGTAAAGCGCCGCACGGTATTTCAGATTGTCGAGAACTGTAAGCTTTTTGTCCAGAACCGAATTCTGAAAAACAATGCCGATATTTCGTTTGATTTTATCGGCTTGACTGTCAATATCGTAACCGCAGACGGCAATTTTTCCGCTATCCTTATTCAGAATACCGCTTATTATATTGATTGTAGTAGATTTACCCGCGCCGTTTACTCCCAAAAAAGAAAATAGCTCGCCCTCCTTAACCTTGAAAGAGATGTTATCTACTGCTTTAACCTCTTTAAAAGATTTTTCGAGGCTTTCAATTTCGATTATCATTTGCTCCTCCTAAAATTTTAATTATTCCTGCAAAAACGTCGCTGTACATTTCGCTTACCTGTTCCATATTGAAATCGAGATAGTCGGTAACGTGCATAGTTGCAATACCGTGGCCGAATACCCACATAATGGTGTGCAGCTTCCTTGCGGCGTTTTCGCTCAAATTAAGATTTCTTTTGATAATTTCCAGCGATTTTTCAAAACTCGCCTCAATAGAACCGTATTTAAGACGAGGTTTTGTCATAAAAATATATCTAAAAAACTCGCTCTCTTCGTATGCAAACTTGACATATGACATACCCAAAGCCTTAAACTCCGGAAACTCTTTTTTGGCAATTTCACTTAAAATATAAGTGTATAAATAGCTCATTGCCATATTATAAATTTCGTCTTTAATTTCTTCAATACTTTTAAACGAAATGTAAATCGGTTGAGTAGAACAATTACATTTCTTTGCTATTGCACGAACGCT
>CAJTQE010000031.1:17857-18645 GCA_910578655.1 uncultured Christensenella sp. | reverse complement strand
TTATTATCGAACGTTACTGATGAATCAATTGAAGGTAAAAATGGTAATAATCTTTGAATCATATTATCATCTTCATCATCATTATCTTTAAAGTTCAAACCAAACCAGAACTCGGTAAGTGGGAAGTTTTAAAACCGAACAAGAATGCCGATGCTACAATAATTGCTTGCGGAGAACGCGCAATTACGGCTTCAATGGTAGCGTTACAAATGCTTGAAAAACATGAAATTCTCGTAGAAGTTATAAATGCAAGGTTTGTAAAGCCACTTGACGCAGATGTGCTTGAAAAATTAGAATCTAAATGCATCGTCACCGTGGAGGATAATATGCTTGCCGGCGGTTTTGGCTCATTGATAAATACTTTCTATGCCGATAAAAATAAAAGAGTCAAAAATTTTGCATATCCGGATGAGTTTATTGCGCATGGAAATGTTGGCGAACTTATGCAGAATTATAAAATTACAGGCGAAAATATTGCGGAATATATTCTAAATGCGGTTAGATAAATATTTATCAGAAAAGTTTGGTTCGAGAACAAAAGCGGCGGCTGCAATAAATAAAAAACTTGTACTTGTAAACGGCAAACAGACTCTACCGTCTTACGAGTTTAAAGATGGTGATAAAATTGAATTTTTAGCCGCAGAGGAGAACTTCGTTTCCTTAGGTGGTTTTAAGCTGAACAAAGCTTTAAAAGATTTTGGCTTTTCGGTTGAAGGTAAGATATTTGCTGATATTGGAGCAAGCACTGGAGGCTTTACAGACTGCCTTTTACAATACGGTGTAAAAAA
>CAJTQE010000031.1:0-17825 GCA_910578655.1 uncultured Christensenella sp. | reverse complement strand
TCAGCTCGATAAAAGCCTGTTAAAGAAAAATATAGTGGTTATTGACAACTATAATGCCAGAAATTTACAAAAAGAGCTCTTTTCCGAAGAACTTGACGGTGTGGTTATTGACGTTAGTTTTATATCGCTCACTTATCTTCTTGAAGGTATAAGCAATGTGCTTTCCGACGGGGCGCATGTCCTCGCGCTAATTAAACCGCAATTTGAATGTGAAAACAGAAAAGTCGGTAAAAACGGTATTGTAAAAGACAAGGAGACACATAAAAAAATCCTTGAAAAGGTTCTGGATTTTGCTGTAAAGTGCAATTTGTTTCCGCGAAAATTGACCGAAGCGCCTATTGTAAGCGGTAAAAATATTGAATATGTAGTGCTTCTTGAAAAAAGCGGTTTATGCAAAAATATTAATAAATTATTAATAAAGTCTGTTAAATTATGAATTTAATAGGCTTTTTGTTTGCATATTTGTATAAAAAGTTTTATAATCATTGCGATGAATGTAGGAATTTACTATAACAAAAACCACATAACTGAAAATCTGGAAAATATAGGTAAAATTGAAAAGTTTTTTAAAAAACATAACATTTCAAGTAAAATTGTTACAAGCATTAATCAAATTGAAGGACTGGACATTTTGCTCGTTTTGGGCGGTGACGGAACTATTTTAAATGTTGCTGCCGCTTGTGCAATGCGATCAATTAAAATACTTGGGATAAATTACGGGCATCTGGGTTTTTTAACTGAATTTGAGCAGGAAAAAATTTATGACGCTTTGCAAATTATTTGCAAAGAGGATTACGGCATAAAGAAGAGGGCAATGCTTGAAATATCCTATCGGGAAAAAAGTTTCTGCGCTCTGAATGATTTTGTAATTCAGCGTAACACGGGTGGGCAAGATTTCAGTAATACGGTTTCGCTCCGCGCCGAAATTGACGGGGCGGTAGTGGATAATTACAAGGCAGACGGTTTAATAATAAGTACACCGACAGGTTCTACAGCATATTCCCTTTCAGCAGGAGGCTCTATACTTGCTCCCGATTTGGATGCATTCATTTTGACACCGATATGCGCTCATTCGTTGCATTCTCGTCCGGTTGTTTTTAACGCGAACTCAGTTGTAAAAATATTGCCAATGAGCAATAAAATAAGTTTAAATGTAATAGTTGACGGTAAAATTGTTGATACCGTTGCACAAGAAACTGTATTTGTAATTAAGAAATCATTAAATTTTGTAGAATTTGTTTCATTGAATGAAAAAGACTTTTTCAATAAATTATTAATTAAACTTAACATTTGGAGTAAGTAATGTATAGAAATGCGAGGCAGCAAAAAATTTTAGAACTTATAGCGTCAATGGAAATTGACACGCAAGAAGAGCTTTGTAATGAGTTAAACAAACTCAACTTTAATGTTACTCAAGCAACAATTTCACGCGATATAAAAGAATTAAGGTTATATAAAATTGCCGGCGACGCCAAAAAATATAAGTATGCTTATATTGAAAATAGTGACAACACCGTTCAGGATAAAATGCTGACTTTATTTCGTGAATGTGTAGTTTCAATCAAATATGCAAACAACATTATTATGATAAAAACAATGCGTGGAAATGGCGGTACAAGCTGTGTGTTTATTGATTCTCTTGAGCTGGAAGAAATAATCGGAACGATTGCCGGCGACGATAACGTACTTATCGTTGTTGATACAAATGAAAATACGCCCAAAGTTGCGGCTAAACTTAAAGAGTATATTTGATGTTAAACAGATTATACGTAAAAAACGTGGCTTTAATCAAAGAAGCCGATATAGAATTTGAAGGCGGGCTAAACGTGCTTTCAGGTGAAACCGGGTCAGGAAAGTCGATTATTCTTGATTCTATTAACTTTGTTTTGGGAAGTAAAGCCGATAAGTCTATGATTCGTCACGGCGAAACAGAGGCTTTCGTTAAAGCTGAATTCAAAGTTGATGAAACAAGCGAGGCTGTTTCCCTGCTCAGTGAGTACGATATAGAAAGCGACGGACAAATTATCGTTTCTCGTAGATTTGGGACAGACGGCAAAAGCAGCATAAAAATCAATGGGAATTCGGTTACTCTGTCAATGCTTAAAGCCGTTACGTTACACCTTGTCGACGTGCACGGTCAAAGCGAACATTTCTTTCTTTTGAACGAAGCTAATCAACTAAAAGTTATTGATAGTTTACTCGGTGTAAAAGCTGCCCGAATTAAAGGTCAGCTTTCAAATTATTTATCCGAAAAACGCGAACTTAAAAATAAAATTTCAGAGTTGGGCGGTAACGAGGCTGAGAGGGAACGTAGGCTTGATTTGCTGGAATATCAGATTAGAGAGATAGAAAATGCCGAGTTGAAAATAGGTGAACTTGACGAGCTCAAAGAACGCAGAAACAAAATTCTCAACGTTGAAAAAATATTAAATGCTTTATCTGCTGTCAAGGAATATTTTAACGATGATGACGGTATATGTGATAAATTATTTTCGGCATCACGTGAACTGGGTAAAATAAGCGGAATAAGTGAAGAATACGACAATATTTTGTCAAGGCTTGAAGCGCTTAACGATGATGTCGCAGATATATCAGGTACTTTGTCAGACATTGTTGAAGGTCTTACCTTTGACGGTAATGAAGCGCAGTCGGTAGAAGACAGGATAAGCTTAATAAAGGCTTTAAATAAGAAGTACGGCGCGACGGAAGAAGAAATAATTGCTTTTAAAGAACACGCACAAGTGGAACGGGATGCAATAGCAAACAGCGCCGAACTTATTGAAAAGTATTCAAGGGAAATTGAAAAATGCGATGACAAGTTATTTGAACTTTGCGTTGAGTTATCCGGTTTGAGAAAGCAAGCAGCAAAAGCTTTTTGCAGGTCAATTGAAGATGAACTAAAAACTTTGAATATCCCGGACGCTGTATTCGATATTCAATTCAATGAATTTACGCGGCAAACGGCAAGTCCGCAAAGCGACGGCTGCGATGAATTGATATTCATGTTTTCGGCAAATAAAGGAGAACCTCTCAAACCGCTTAACAAGGTAATAAGCGGTGGTGAAATAAGCAGGTTTATGCTTGCTGTGAAAACGCAACTTAAGAATTTGAACGGGATTTCGACTTATATTTTTGATGAAATAGATGCGGGGATAAGTGGCTATACGGCAGATACGGTTGCCAGAAAATTCAAAAATATTGCAAAGTTAACACAGATTATTGCGGTTTCGCATCTTCCGCAGATATGCGCCGCAAGCGACGGACAATATTTAATTTTCAAAAAGGAAGAGGCCGGAAATACTTATACCTATATAAATAAATTGAGTGCAGAGCAAAAAGTTGCTGAAATAGTCAGATTGACCGGTAATGTAAACTCTGAAACAGCGCGACAACATGCACAGGAACTTATAAAGCAATATACAAATTAAGGCGGCTTATTGCTATGAACCCCAAAAGTTGGACAGAGAAATAACTAAATAGCTTGTGAGTGAGTTCGGTATTGTACCGGACTCATTCCGTTTGAGTGAGAGATATTCTCTCGTTGTTCCAGTAGTGTATGTACTCTTTGAGACAGTGGACGAATTCGTCCACTGTCTCAAACTTTTCGCCGTAAAACATCTCAACCTTTAACCGTCCGAAAAAGTTCTCCATTACACTATTATCCAAGCAGTTGCCTTTCCGCGACATACTTTGCGTTACGTTATGTATTTTCAGTTGTCTTTGAAACTCTTTCATTTGGTATTGCCAACCTTGATCGGAATGTAATATAGGTCTTGCGTCTTTCGGCAGCTTGTCGAACAGCCTTTTAAGCATTTCTCGCGTTTGCTCAAAGTTCGGACTTGTCGAAATCGAATAGCTTATTACTTCATTGTTATGTAAGTCTATTACGGGAGATAGATATACCTTGTCATCACACACTGCGAACTCGGTTACGTCGGTAGCTAATTTTTCAAACGGTTTACTCGTTTCAAAGTTACGGCTTATTACATTAGGAGCTATCTTTCCGACTTCGCCCTTATATGATTTATACTTGCTTTTACGCCGTTTGCCGTGCAATCCCATGCTTCGCATTAACTTGTGTACCGTCGGCTAGATATATGCGTTCCCAGCGATGTAGCGTACATAATGCTCCACCCATTGATTGTGTTACTAATCCGTATTTCTTCGCTGTTTCTCGGTAACCCAATCCATTGGTACGCATATCCAGTATAACATTAAATTTGAATTCGGGCGAGTATTTTTTGAATGTTTGTCCTTTCTTTGCCATATAAAATGCACCTCCTAAGTTTTGTCCAAACTTTGGGGTGCATTTCATATTGCCGTCTTTTTTTGTATAATACCAAAAACGTTGCACACAATACTACTGTTATGCTTTTCAGAAAAAAATTAATTAAAAATTTAATAATTGCATTTTCATTAATAATTTTTGCGTTTTCTTTTTTCCCTATATATGCAAACGCAAAGACGGATTACCTGTATTTGGGCGGTTTTCCTGCAGGGTTTACTCTCAGCACAAAAAACGTTGAAGTTATAGGAGTTTGCGACGTTATTACCTCAAATGGAATGGAGTCTCCTGCGCGTAATTGCGGCATAAGAAACGGTGATATAATCAAAGATATCAACGGGGTAAATGTTGAAAGTGCCGCCGATATTAATAAAATTATTTCAGAAGATTACAAGGAATTCAATATCACTGTTAATCGCGGCGGAGAAAACATAACTTTAAATATTGAGCCGGCAAAAGATTTGGCAAGCGGAAACAAAAGGCTTGGAATTTTAGTTAAAGATACTATAAGTGGTATCGGAACTGTAACGTATATCGATAAATTAAACAATAAGTTTGCTTCATTGGGGCATCCCGTGGCGGATTTAAGAAATAATTTAATTGAAATTAACGGCGGTACGGTTTATAATTGTTTGATTTATGACGTTAAAAAGGGCGTAAAGGGAACTCCCGGTGGAGCTTTTGAAAATAATGTTGTCTTGGGAAAAGCAAAGTTAAATTGTGCGTGCGGTATTTACGGCGACCTTGACAGCAAATACGATGTTTCCAAACTTGTAAAAATCGAAAAGGGTAGTGTAGACGATGTTACCATAGGTAAAGCTTGCATTTACACCACATTGCGCGGAAATGATGTAAAACGCTACGATATATCAATTGTTAAAACGGACAAAGATAATAAAGATAACCGAAACTTTGTCATTAAAATTGACGATAAGGCGTTGCTCTCCGCTGCCGGTGGTATCGTTCAGGGAATGAGCGGAAGTCCGATTGTGCAGAATGGAAAGCTGATAGGCGCAGTAACCCACGTATTCGTAAACGACCCGACGAGGGGATACGGTATTTCTATTGATAAAATGTTGTGTTCATATTAACAGACGATTCCTCATATAATTGTATATGAGGAATTTGTCTATTAAAGAGTTTTCTTGTGATAAAAAGTATATAATTGGCGCAATAGTGACGATAATTTGCGCGATTATATGTGGCATAGTACTATATAAAATATCAAATATTAACATTTACTTTGTTGATTTTGCAAACGATTATATTTTCTTTATATTTAATTTCAGTAACGGTAAATTAATTTTTCCTCATTTGCTTAGTGAATTATTTTATCTGTACTTATTTTTTATAATAGCGTATTTTACAAAATTAAAATACCTGACTTTTTTTGTGCTGTTTTTAAGAGGAATATATTTTTCTATATACTGCGCAATATTATTCAGCCTGAATTCATTGGGAGGAGTGACTGTTGCAATAATTGTATTCATTCCCGCATCGTTACTTTCAGTTGTATTTTGCTGTTTGATTGCGGATACTTGCAGAATAATTAATAAAAAGTATGTCTTTTTTGTGCCCGGGATTTGTGCGCTTATTAATACTGTTATACTGTTAATTTTGGTTAACGTTTTATTCAGGGTGATTATCGTAATAGTATAATTTTGTCTTAAAATTGCATACTAATGTTATGAAAAAGATTATTTCCTTATTATGCGCCGCAGGCTTAGTTGGATGCAGTGCGGCAACCACAGGGTTTGAATTAGATTCTAAACAAATAATGACCGCTGGGTGTAAATCAGCGTATTTAATGGATAGCCATTCCGGTGAATGTATCTACAAGCAAAATGAACTTGAACGTTTGCCTATTGCAAGTATGTGTAAAGTTATGACGCTTACATTGGTTATGGACGCCGTAGATAGCGGTAAAATTACACTTGACGATACTGTTATGGTAAGTGATAATGCTTCAGGAATGGGAGGTTCGCAAGTATTTCTTGCAAGCGGATGCAAATATTCCGTTGACCAACTTATTAAAAGTATAGTAGTGTGTTCGGCAAACGATAGTTGCGTCGCTCTTTCGGAAGCTATTGCCGGAAGTGAGGAAAACTTTGTCGACGCAATGAACAAAAAGGCCGCAGAACTTGGCTGTAACGATACATTATTTGCTAACTGTACGGGACTTCCTAAGCCAACGCAATATTCGTGTGCAAAAGATGTTGCGGTTATGTTCAATAACTTACTTCATTACGAAAATTATTTTAATTACAGCAAGGTTTGGCTTGAAGATTTTGTTCATCCAGACAATAGAATCACCTCTATGACTAACACGAATAAACTTTTAAAAAAGTATAAACTGTGTGACGGTGGTAAAACGGGTTTTACCAATGAGGCGGGTTTTTGCTTTACGGCAACCGCAAAAAAGGATAACATGCGATTAATTTCGGCTGTTTTGGGCGCGGATACCAGCGACAATAGATTTGATTCAACGATGAATATGTTCAATTACGGTTTCGCAAACTATAAAAATAAGACAATTCTTGATAAAGATATAGTTTTAACTGATGAATTTTCCGTATCGGGCGGTAAAAAACATAGTTTTGCCGTTTATCCCGAAAAAGATTGTTACATTTTTACTCAAAAAGACAAAGAGCCTGAAATTTCTTACAATGTTATTTCACTCCCCGTCAAAGCTCCCATAATCAAAGGACAAAATGTAGGCACGATCGAAATATATAAGGACGGCGTGTTATATGAAACGGTTAACGCCGTATCAGCCGAAGACGTTAAAAAAGCAGGATTTGGCGATAATTTCCAAAATATTTCAGGCAATTGGGCAATTTAACTATTATAATATGAGTTCGGCATCCGTTACGCGGATGCCGAAATTTATTTGACTATTTTATCTGTTTTTGATAGAATAACTTTATACGTTTAACGGAGCCGGATATGAACGAAAGAGATACGCTTAAAATTAACGCAAAAGGGACCCTTGAAATAGGCGGTATGGATACCGTTGAAATAGCAAAAAAATTCAGTACCCCCGTATACGTTTACGATGAACAGCATATACGAAATATGATGCGTTTATACAAAGATACGATTAATGAGTACTATGGCGGAAACGGTTTAGTGCTGTATGCCTCAAAGGCATTTTCTTGCAAAGCGATTTATAGAATAGCACAGCAAGAAAATATAGGCATTGACGCTGTTTCCGGCGGTGAACTTTATACCGCTATCAATGCAGGTTTCAACCCGTCAAAAATATGTTTGCACGGAAATAACAAACTTAAGCATGAACTTGAACTTGCCCTCGATAACGGGGTCGGCATTATTGTGGTTGATTCTCACTCAGAAGTCGACCTTTTAGACCAACTTGCAAGCAGTCGTGGTATAAAGCAAGATGTATTAATACGCGTTAATCCCGGAATTGAAGCACATACTCACGCTTTTGTGCAAACCGCAAGAACAGACAGTAAGTTCGGATTTTCAATTCACGACGGCACAGCAGAAAAAATGGTCTTGCATTTAATGAATAAACGCAACCTGAATTTGAAAGGTTTTCATTGCCATATCGGTTCACAAATATTTGAAAAAGAGCCTTTCGTGCTTGCAACCGAAAAAATGATTGCTTTTATTGCAGATTTAAAAACTAAATACGGTTTTGAAACCAATACGTTGAATATGGGGGGCGGATTCGGAATTTGGTATACCGATGAAGACAGTAAATTAAGTTTTGATGATTATCGTGAATATTTGAGAAGCATAATTGACGTAATAAACAATAAAACCGAAAAATTGCATCTTAAAAAGCCATATTTACTTATTGAACCAGGCAGGTCAATTGTCGGCGAAGCCGGTATTACTTTATATACCGTAGGGGCAATAAAAGATATTGAAGGTATAAAAAAGTACGTAGCCGTTGACGGAGGAATGTTTGAGAGTCCGCGTTATGCGTTATATCAGTCGAAGTATACTGCAATTTTAGCAAACAGGGCGAACGAACCATGTACCGAAAAAGTTACAATAGCAGGCAAATGCTGTGAAAGCGGCGATATTATTGCTGCTGACGTTGCTTTGCCTTTAGCAAAAAGCGGCGATATTATTGCTGTATTTTCAACCGGTGCGTATCATTATTCAATGGCAAGCAACTATAACAGGAATTTTATTCCTCCGGTAGTATTAGTCGGTAACGGCACAGCGGAGTACATAGTAAAACCGCAATCTTACGAAGATATCGTAAGAAACGATGCGGTACCTGAAAGGTTGAAATGGAAACAGAATTAATTAAATTTTTTGCATCGGTAATTGCTATATTTTTCGTACTTATTCCGCACGGATTTGCGCACGCTTTCGTTGCATATAAAAACGGCGACGCGACACCTAAAATGTACGGCAGATTGACTTTAAACCCGATAAAACATTTGGATCCTATAGGTTGGATAATGTGTATATTTACCGGATTTGGTTGGGCAAAACCTGTTCCGATTTATCCTTATAATTTTAAAAATTACAGAGTTGGTCTGTTCACAACGGCAATTGCAGGCGTTTCGGCAAATTATATAATTGCATTTATTGCATTTCCTTTATATCTTCTATTTGCCACAGTGCTGGGTCCTATTGCCGAAACAGAAGCGGCATTAACTGCAATTAATATTATAGGTACAATATTCTTTTATATTTTTTCGTTCAGCCTGACAATTGTCGTTTTTAATCTTTTACCTTTTAACCCGTTGGACGGGTTCAGAATAGTGGAATCATTTACGAGAGAAATAAATCCTGTCAGAAGATTTTTGAAAAATTACGGTCTATATATTTTGATTGCTCTTGTAGTCGAAAGTTTTGTCTGCACAAAGATAGTACAGTATACTGACCTTGACTATTTTAAATATTTTAATCTTTTGTGGTATCCGCATTGGTTTTCAATGAATATTTTAGGATTTCCCATAATCGCAATGTGGGAAGCTATTTTTCAAATACCTATTGTTTGGCCTATTTAAAGATAAAATGAACTTTGGAATTAATTTATGGAAGAGAAATATTACGACAATTTT
Organism: uncultured Christensenella sp.; assembly: GCA_910578655.1. Taxonomy (GTDB): domain Bacteria; phylum Bacillota; class Clostridia; order Christensenellales; family Borkfalkiaceae; genus Coproplasma. The sequence continues at coordinate 8,489 of CAJTQE010000031.1, read as the reverse complement.
GAATCGGTAGTCGATTACAACACCGTTCTCGATGACTTCGAGGGACCGCTTGATTTATTGTTGCACCTTATTAATGTTGCAAAAATACGAATTGAAGATGTTTTCGTATCAAAGGTGACTGAGCAGTTTTTAAATTATATTGAGTTTATGAAAACTCAGCCAAGCCGTGACGTCGACAAAGAAAGCGAATATCTTGCGCTTGCCGCACAGATTATTTATATTAAGTCGAAGAGTTTGGTTCCTGTCGTAGAAGTAGCAGGTGAAGAAATGGGCGGAGCCGATGAAGAGCAGCAAGCATTAATCGAGCAGCTAAAACAGAGAGAATACGAACTTATAAAAGGCGAAACCCCCAAACTCAAAGACCTTGAAACGATAGGATACTATTTCAAGGAACCCGAAGACGATTTCAGCAAAGTCAAAATAGTTTACAAAGATTTTAATATCAATGCATTATTAGAAGCGTTTGCAAATTTAATGCTTCGCAACGAAAGTTTGCAGCGCGAAAAAGAAAATATAAAAGAAATCCCCAAAGACGTTCATACCGTTGAAGAGAAGGTTTTGCTTATCAGGGACAGACTGATAGAAAGTAAAGAAATACAGTTTGACAGTCTGTTTACTACTTTTTCAAGAAACGAAATTATAACTACTTTTCAGGCGCTTTTAGAAATGCTTAAACATCAGTTTATAATGGTTGAGCAGGAATGTTCATTCGGAACAATTAATATAAAACTCAATCCCGATTGGGATATAAAGGAAGTAACAAGTGGAGAATTTGACGAATATAATTGAGGCGATAGTATTTGCATCGGGTGAAGCTGTTCCCGTAAAATTTATTGTTGAAAAACTTGATTGCAGTTTGAAATCAGTCAATGCGAGCATTGGCGAACTTAAAGAAAAATACAGTGAAGATAGCGGAATACACCTTTTAACCTTTAACGGAAAATTGCAATTTGCTACAAATCCTAAATATAAAAACGAAGTTTCCGATGTAATAACGCCGATAAAGGAAAAAGAATTCACAAAAACTATTTTGGAGTGTGCCGCATTAATAGCATACAAGCAGCCTATAACTAAACCGGAACTTGAAGAGATAAGGCAGGTCAGTTGTGATTATGCGATACATACATTATTAGAGCTTGAAATGATTGTTCCCTGCGGTAGAAAAGACGCCGTTGGAAAGCCGATATTATACGCCACTACGGATAACTTTTTAAAGAGATTTAAGCTGAATTCAATTGATGAGTTGCCGGATTATGACGAACTAATGGCACAGATAGCGGAACTTAACAGTTCGTTGTTATCGCAGGATGAAGAGGACGGCAACTACCTGTATCATAAAGATGAATATACCGAAACGGTAGATAAAGAACAACCGCAAAAAGATGAAACGGACGGCGACGGATATGAAATCCCGGATTTTATTACCGAAGACGACGACGTTATTAAAATAGAATAAATTTCAAAGAGTGCGACGGCACTCTTTTGTTTTTGTATAATTTACCAAGCTTTACAAATAATAATAGCGTGAGCGAAGTGTTTATTTATATAACGGCGGTTGGATTTCTAATAACAATTTTTCCGATACATGTATTTAATTATATATATATAAACACAGAACAAAAATACGCAAGCATCAACGTAACTATATTCAGATATATAAGAATTTATAATATTAATACGGTTAAAGACAAAATTAACGAAATGCAGGTCAACGGCAAAAGTAAAAATGTAAGCCTTGAAACTATAAAATTCAATTTTTATAAAATTTTTAATAAACTTTGTATACAAAAAATTATTCAATTAACTGATTTCGGAATAATGGAACAAAAAAACGCTTATGCAGCAATTGCGCAATACGGATTTACGACGGCAATCTATAACTTTTTAAAGCTTAACGGAAACAGCGTCAAGCTCCGCAATTATTTAGTTATGAACGAAGAACATTCAGCAATCAGATACTACGCCAAAGCAGTAACGGTAATTAATTTATTTGTAATTATTAAGATTATTATAGCAATTTTAATGGAGAAATTAAATGAACACAAAAATTAAAAGAGACAAAGAAAAAGATTTCAGTCAACCCACAGTATCAATTGATAAGGTCGCGGATGCAAATACGGTTATAGGAAAATCTATAATAACAGTAAGCGGCGCAGAAGTAATTCCGCTTTCGTCGGTAACCGTTGTCAACTTGAGTGGCGGCGGTGAATATGGCGATATTAAAACTTTTAAAGAATCGGACGGATTTAAGCTTGCCGGAGGCAACGGCACGGTAATTACAGTTAAACCAAAAGGATTTTTGGTCGATGACGGCAAGGGATGCAGGCTTCTTAAAATGGAGGAAGGCGCCATTGATACGCTCATAGAAAAGACGGGCGAATTGGTGCACAAAATATCAGACAATGCGTAAAGTTGTATTTTCGTTATTGTGCGCCGCTTTGGCATTTTGTGCGTTTACAATGAATTTTGATAACAGCGTAAAAGCAAGTGCGCGTGCGGAAATAGCAATGGAACTTTCGACTGGTTCGATATTGACCGAAAATAACGCGTATGTGCGTCTTCCTATGGCAAGCACGACCAAAATTCTTACGGCAATCATAATTATCGAGGACTGTAATTTAGACGAAGTAATTACCGTTCCCGACGAGGCTGTGGGGGTGGAAGGTTCAAGTATCTATTTAAGCAAAGACGAAAAAATAGATATCAGGGATTTGCTTTACGGGTTAATGTTGCGTTCGGGCAACGACAGCGCGGCAAGCCTTGCTATTCACCATAGCGGAAGCATAGAAAAATTTGCTCAAACAATGAACGAGCGCGCAAAAAATATCGGCGCTCAAAATTCGAATTTTATGAATCCAAGCGGCTTGCCTGATGATAAACATTATACAACCGCCTACGATCTATGCACGATAGCGTGCTATGCAATGAAGAACGAAACTTTTAAAGAAATAGTTTCTACTACTAATTATAAAGGAAAATATAAAAGTTTTGTCAACAAAAATAAAATTCTGTATAAGTACGAAAATGCCAACGGAATTAAGACAGGTTATACTGTAAAAGCAGGCAGGTGTCTTGTTTCGTCGGCTGTGAAAGACGGAATGGACGTTGTAACGGTAGTTCTTAACTGTCCCGATATGTACGAACGCAGTATTGATATTTTTGAAAGTTGCTTTAAAAAGTACAAACTTGTCAAATTGGATAAAGGATTGACTTTCAATTTTAACGGTAAGCTTTGCTGCTTAAAGGAATCTGAAAAGTTTGTAATCGAAAAAAGAGGTAAAATTACTTACAAAATGGAACAGGTAGAAAATATTGAAGGTGTAATTGCACAACTTCATATTTACAACGAAAATAAGTTGATTTTTACGGGAAAATTATATAGTATATAGTTAAATAAATTTTTACGGACTATATATGAGAATTAATAAATATCTTGCGTCTTCGGGCGTAGCTTCACGAAGGGAATGCGATAATCTTATTAGGAATAAAAAAGTAACGATAAACGGACAAATCGCTAAGTTGGGAGCGGAAGTTAACGATGGCGACGAAGTTTGCGTTGACGGTAAAACAATAGCTTTAAAAAAGAATGAATATTACGTTTTGAATAAACCCAAAGGGTATATTTGCAGCGTTTCCGACGATAAAGGCAGAAAAACTGTTTTAGATTTGATGCCCGAAAATACGGGTCGTATTTATCCCGTCGGCAGACTTGACTACGACAGCGAAGGACTTATAATTCTTACGACCGACGGAGAACTTGCCCAGCATTTAACTCATCCGTCTAACAACGTCCCCAAAACTTATCTAGTTAAGGTGGAGGGCAAACTGACGGAAACGGATTTAAACCCTATTCGCAGCGGCATAGAAATTGACGGATACATTACGAAGAAGTGCAAAGCGCATATTGTTGAAACCAACAAAGAATATACTAAAGCACATATAACGCTTTACGAAGGTAAAAACCGTGAAGTACGCAAAATGTTTGCGGCAATAGGAAAAGATGTAATGCTGTTAAAGCGCATTAAGATTGGTGAACTGTCTCTGCGCGGACTTGACAGAGGCAAATACAGAAAGCTAAATAAACAAGAGGTAGACTATCTGATGTCAATTTAAAACGTTCTCGGACTTCTGTCCGAGAACGTTTACTTTATTTTTTATGAAGTATGTGTCCAATATCGTCACTCGCAAAACCACTAATTAAATATTTCTCATTAGTCCGACAACTTTGCCCAAAATCTGAACGTCTTTAAAAATAAAGTCCTGCATATCGTCATTTTCAGGGTGGAGGACGATATTTCCGTCTCTCTTGAAAAATCTTTTAACCGTTGCGCTGTCGTCTACAAGTGCGACTACAATATCACCGTTGTCGGCAGTTTCTTGTTTTTTTACCACAATTTTATCCCCATCAAACATTCCGATATTTATCATTGAATCACCTTTTACGTTAAGCATAAACAAATCGTCGCCGATGAAAAAGTTATTCGGGATAGAATAAACGCCTTCGTAATTTTCAGTGGCAAAAATGGGCTGACCTGCGGCGACTGTTCCGATAAGAGGAACGTTAACAACTTTTTGTTTTAAAGAAACCGCTCTGTTTCTGTTGTCGGTTTTGTTTATTACGCCACGCTCTGCAAGTTGGTTAATGTAAGTAAATGCAGTTGCAGTAGATTTGATATTGCAAGCATTGCAAATTTCTCTGACGGTGGGGGAGTATCCGTTTTCTGCAATATACTTCTGCATAAACTCAAATATCATTTCGCTTTTATCAACACGCTTCATTTCAGCCTCCTGAAATATTATATCATAGAAATTAAACAAAAGCAAACATTTGTTCTATATTTTTTACTTGTTTTTAATTAAATTCCGTGTTATAATTTGTTTATGGAAAAGAAAACGGAAAAATGCGTTTTATACGACAGGGACTGCATCGGTTGCCTTGAATGTGAAATATGCGATTTAGACAAAAATAAAATTTGCGATAATTGCGGCAAATGTCTGAATATTCAGGACGACGCTGTAATAAAAATCGATAAAATTTTGCTTGATTCGGAATAAAAGCGAGTTGGCGGTAGAAAAATGAAAATTCTTGTAAGCGGGCTTTTAAACACAGAAACTGACGTTTCTGTGCGTCAATTTCCAATTTCATATTATCCGATAGACTATAATTTCTTCGGAATAGATACCTATGCTGCCGGAGTAGCCTTTAATATTTCCAAAGCGTTGAGCGTTTTAGGCGATAACGTGCGTTTAACGTCGATAATCGGGCGAGATTTTCACGCAGACTATATCAAAAATGTACTGCAAGAACTCTCAATCGAAATAAAATATATCGAACAGCAGCTTGTCAGAACGCCGACTTCTGTAATATTATATGACAATGCAGGAAAAAGACAGATTTATTGCGATTTAAAGGATATTCAGGAAGCGGAATACAAATTCAATCGCTCTTTGGTCAAAGACGCCGATTTGGTGGTTGCCTGCAATATAAACTTTAATCGTCCGCTGTTACGCATAGCACAGGAAGAGGGCAAGATGATCGCCACAGACGTACACGTACTTTCAGACGTTTTTGACGAATATAATATCGAATTTATGAAATATGCCGATATTCTGTTTCTGAGCGACGAGAATATCGGCGGAAATTATCAGGATTTTATTTTTCAGTTAGCAAAAATCTATAATAATAAAATTATTGTTTTAGGGCGTGGCAGAGAAGGTGCTGCTATTTATACTCAAGAATCGGGCAGCGTAAAAAGTTTTCCCGCGTTTAAATTAAACAATGTTGTAAATACAGTCGGCGCGGGCGACGCACTTTTCAGCGCATTTGTACATTATTACGCAAACGGTTACGAAGCGTATGAGGCGTTACGTCGAGCACAAATTTTTTCCGCATATAAAATTTCTTACAACGGTGCATCAAACGGATTTTTAACTGAGCAGCAAATTAATGAAATAGCCGAAAGTAATTAATCTTCGGGTTTTAATTTCACCTTACCAGCAACGGCGCGTCTGTTATCGTCGCTTATGGCGGCATAATGCTTTCTGGTTGTATTTACGTCCTTATGACCCAGCACGTCGGCAACGATATAAATATCACCCGTCGCTTTATATAGCTGAGTTCCGTAGGTAGAACGCAACTTATGTGGCGATATTTTTTTTAAAGGCGAAACTATTTTAGCATATTTCTGAACTAAATTTTCAACAGCCCTGACAGTTAGTCTGCTCGTGTTGGAGGATAGGAAGAGGGCATCGGGTTCTTGCAATATTTTAGTATTTTGTTCTTTATAGTCAAGATACTTTTTTAAAGCGTTTGCAACTTCGTCGTCAAAATATAAAATCGATTTATTTCCGCCCTTTCTAGTTACCACAAAGGAATTGTCTTTAAAGTTCAAATCTTCGTTATTTAAACCGACAAGTTCGCTTATACGAATTCCAGTGCCGAGAAACAGCATCAAAATTGCCGTATCGCGGACTTTATTTTTTTCATGATAAGCTTTTTGGTGGGGGGTAAGCCCGGAACCGCTTTCAGCAGTTCCGATAATGTCGAACACTTCGTCAGGATTGAGCCTTATTATCGGTTTTTCATGTAACTTCGGCGTGGATACTTTTGCAGAATTATCCACGCTTATATATCCCTTATTGAAAAAAAATTTGTACATGGCGCGAACAGCGGATAACTTGCGTGCCTTGGCACGTTCATTACAATTGTGTTCTTTTCCTTCAAAACGGTAGTGGGATAGGAAGCTTAAAAAATATTCTATATCGTTGCTTGTGATTTGCTCAATATCGTTTAAGGTAAATTCTTTGACGGTTTTCCGGCGCCTGAATTTCTTTTCCTGCAAAAAATAAAAGAATATTTTTAAGTCGTGCGCATAGTTAAGTCGTGTAAGAGTACTTGTTTGACTGTCTATCGCTAAAAAGTAATCGTAACAAAACAACGGCAAATCATTTTCCAGTAATTTGTCAATTGTGTCTATATTTTTATTATTTCTTTTAATATAGTAATCGTCACCCATAATTTTACCCAAGAAAAGTAGTTTTCAAAGTGTATTCAACTATTCGTAAAATGCAGCTTTTACGAAGAATTGAACTTCCGAAAGCATAATAACATAATATAAAAGGCTTTGTCAATAGATTTTTTAAAGATTTTTTTAAAATTTCGGTTTTTTTTCCGTTAAAAGCAAAATCAAATGAAATTGCGCCCGAAATATAAAAATTACCGTTCTGTAACCATACAGTGCGGTTTTTTCAATATTATGTCTGACATAATGCGGTAAATTATTTAAAAACTGCCTTTCCGCTTTCCTTTATCTTTCGTCTTTTAATTATAACGCTTTTACGGTTTATTTCGTCAAGGCGGTTGTATTTTTTCCGTTATAAGGTTTTGCGTATCTGTTACGGAAAAAATCTCCACCGAGAAAGTCCTTGACTAAATCTCCCTAAAAGCGTTGCTTTCGTCCTGCCGAAAGGCAAATAAATTTAGGTAGGTAAAGGAAATGGAAGAAATGACAGTTTCGGAACTCAACCGCTTGATTTCGTATTTGAAATCTGTCGGTTGGACAGATACGGAAATTGTTAAATTGCTTGACTACATAAGCAGTTAAACGGTTTCCGTTGTAGGACGTAACAAGAGCCGTTCTATCCCCTCACAAGGCTAAACGGCTCAACCCAGACGGGGTAAACCTACCTACTCCGTCTTAACTCTTTTTTATTATATCTTATCCACAAAGTTTTGTCAATATAAAAAACAGAGGTTTTATTCCTCTGTCTTTTTTTTATGGTCGATTATCTCCCCTGTTTCGGGGTCTATTTCGGGTTGTACGTGCGTTTCAAAAGGGTTATAAGAGTTTGTATCCAATTTGATTTCACCGTTTTCTATGCGCTGTAAAATGTTTTCCTGCATACGCAGCATTTTAATAAACTTTTCATAGGTCATGAAATTGCGGATATAATCGCGCCCGTATTTAATTGCTTTTTGTCTGTAAGTCATATTCGAGTCTAACAAATCGGTTACAAACTCTTCGTTATCCACAGACTTTTTTGCACCGCGCTGGAAAAAGCCTATATCATTGCAATGTATATCGGTTTCATTGTAAAGCGCTTTGTCGGGAAAATCTTCACTATGGGGAAGATAGATAAAATCTTGATATTTATCTTCCATTTTTCGGGCAAATGTATTTTGCTCTCCCTCTACCATTTTTCGCACCTGCTCAAAACTCTTGTTTTGCTTGAACGTGCAGAGGATATGTATATGAGGGTCTGTCTTGTCCTTGTCGTGAAGTATCCACGCCCACTTAAAAGCCTTGTCTAAAAGCGGTTGAAACGAGCTTTCGTCGGTATTATAAGTTACCACTTTAAAACTGTAAAATCTTTCCATTATTTACCTTTCGGACTTCGTCCGGCATTGTCAAAATGTGTGTGTGTGTGCGATTTTGCTATTCTATGCAAAAGAATAGCAAAATCGCAACGGCGCACACCGTGCGCCTGCG
>CAJTQE010000030.1:2848-20197 GCA_910578655.1 uncultured Christensenella sp. | reverse complement strand
GGCAAAACCAAAAAGGAGATAGAGCTTTATCATATCCCCGAAGAGCTTGACAAGGCAGTACGCGACTACGCAGGCAAAAAAGTTGATTGGGCAATTGAAACTTTCGACAGACAGGAAAGAGAAGTCAGACAGTCTCAGGTTGAAACCGAAGTTTTAGAACATTTTGCTCAAACCTATCCCGATAACTCGCGCGAGATAAAGGACAGTCTTTATTACCTTACTAAGGAAAAGGTGCGCGCTAAAATATTCGACAAGGGTATCCGCCCCGACGGCAGAGGTCTTAAAGACGTTCGCCCCATCTGGTGCGAAAGAGGCGTTCTTCCCCGTGTTCACGGTTCGGCGGTATTTACACGCGGACAGACTCAAACACTGACTTCCTGTACGCTTGGTATGCTTACCGACGCGCAGAAACTTGAAGGTCTTGACGAGGAAACAAGCAAGAGATATATGCACCACTACAACTTCCCCGGCTACTGCACGGGCGAGGCAAAGGCGCTTCGTTCTCCCGGCAGGCGTGAAATAGGTCACGGTGCACTCGCGGAACGCGCACTCATTCCCGTACTTCCCGATGAAAATTCTTTCCCTTACGCAATAAGAGTGGTCAACGATATAATGTCGTCAAACGGTTCGTCGTCAATGGCTTCCGTATGCGGTTCGACGATGGCTCTTATGGATGCCGGCGTTCCCATCAAAGCTCCCGTTGCAGGCGTTGCTATGGGTTTAATTAAAAATCAGGAAACGGGCGCTTTCAAAGTGCTGACCGATATACAGGGTCTTGAAGACTTCCTGGGCGATATGGACTTCAAAGTTGCGGGTACAGTCAACGGCATTACCGCAATTCAGATGGATATCAAAATAAAAGGCATTTCCGAAGAGATTATGCACACGGCTATTAATCAGGCAAACGAAGGCAGACAGTTTATTCTGTCAAAGATGCTTGAAGTAGTACCCGAAGTTTCACCGGACCTTTCGCAGTATGCGCCTAAGATACTTTTCTTTGAAATCAACCCCGAAAAGATTGGCGACGTTATCGGCAAGCAGGGTTGCGTAATCAAAAAAATAATGGAAGAAACGGGTACGGAAATAGAGTTCAACAGCGACGACAGCGGCAGAGGCTACGTTTCGACGGTAGGGCCTGTCGAAAACGCGGAAAAGGCAAGGGCGATAATTCTGAACATCGCGCACGACCCCGAAGTCGGCGATATGTTCGTCGGAACCGTCGTAAGAATTATGAATTTCGGCGCGTTCGTAGAATTTGCGCCCGGCAAGGACGGAATGATTCACATTTCCAAACTTTCGGACAAGCGTGTTGAAAAGGTTGAGGACGTTATAAATATCGGCGACGTCGTTAAAGTTGAAATAATCAAGATAGGCGACAAGGGTATCGACCTTAAATTACTTGAAAAATTATCCTAAATATTAAACGGCTGTGCAACGCGCAGCCGTTTTAATTATGAACCGTTTTAGTTATGAATAGAATGCAACCGCTCCCTTAAAAATTGCAAAGGCAATTGCCTTTTGATATTCGGCGGTTACAAGCAAAGCTTCGTCAAGCGCGTTAGACAAAAATCCGCACTCAACCAAAACCGACGGGTTAGGTGTGCATTTCAGCATATAATAATCTCCGACTAAGGGGGTGTTCTGCTTGACGCTCTCTTTCATTTCGTTAAGGCTGTTTTGCACGCACTGCGCTAGCGCCTTACCGTTTTCACTGCCCTCGTCGTAAAACACCTGACCTCCGCGCCGATTGGGAATGGGACAGTAATTTTGGTGTATTGAAATAACCATATCGGCATTATTTTCTTTTATTATTTGTTTGCGTTTTTTCATATCGCGCATCTTAAAGCCTTTCGTGCTTGTTCCGTAAAGTCCGCCCTGCGTCGTGCGCGTAAGCACGGCGTTGAAGCCCGCGTCGGCGAAATAACCGCGCAGATACTTTGCAATATATAAATTAATCTCGCTTTCCTTGGCTTTGGTTGAAATGCCCAAAACGCCTGCGTCGATGCCGCCGTGACCGGCATCGATTACAACCGTTCTCTGCCCGTCGTGCGTGGAAGATGCCGCAACCGCGCTTACGCAAATTCCGAAGATAGCTCCGCCGACCAATATAGCGCAGCAAATTACAATTAAACTCTTTTTAACGATAAACAATTTCACGGTATATACTACGTAACGATTGATTTTTTTATTCGTTATGTGCTATAATTATCTGAGAAAAACTGAGAGGAAACTCGCAAAACGTTGTTCAATTTATTTACTTCAATTTCAGAAAACGAAGCCCGCAATTTAAGTCCTGTAACGCTTGCTTTCATAGGCGATGCGGTATATTCCTTGTACGTTCGCGAAAAGCTTGTTTTGTCAACCGATTTCAATACGGGAACCTTGCAAAAGCTTACGTCTGCGGAAGTTTCGGCGCACGGTCAAAGCCAATTGCTTGAAAAACTTCAACCACTGTTCACGCAAGAAGAAACCGACGTTTTCAAACGCGGACGCAACGCCAAAAAGTCGACGCGCAGTAAAAACGCAAGCGTTGCGGAATACAACCGTTCTACGGGATTCGAGGCGGTTTTGGGCTATCTGTACCTTACGGGGCAGTATCAGAGAATTGCCGAACTGCTGTCCGCGGAATAGTGAGAGGATAAATATGAAAACAGAAGGACGCAACGCAGTTTCGGAACTGCTTAAAACCGATAAGAATATAGAGAAGATAATGCTTGAAAAAGACCCTCAGGGTTCGCTTAAAAGCATTTTTGCCGAGGCGCGCAAAAGGGGCGTTCGCATTCAGTTTGTCGATAGGCGCACGCTTGACAAACAAAGCGAAGAAAAGCGTCATCAGGGAGTAATTGCATTTACTTCCGATTTTACTTATTCGTCGCTGGAAGACATAATTTCAAATCGCGCGGAAAACGGGTTTGTAATACTCTGCGACGGTATCGAGGACGTTCATAATCTCGGCTCTATTATCCGCGTTGCGGAGTGCGCAGGGGCGGACGGGGTAGTGATTCCGTCAAATAACAGCGCAAGCGTTACAGAAGCGGTTGTCCGCATTTCGGCAGGGGCGGCAAACCATATCAGAGTTGCAAAAGTAAATTCTATCAACCGCGCTATCGACGAACTCAAAAAAAACAATTATTGGCTTTACGCTCTGGAAGCGGACGGCACTAACATATACGACGCCGATTTGACGGGCAATATTGCAATAGTCGTCGGCGGAGAGGACAGCGGCGTAAAACGTCTCACGCGCGAAAAGTGTGATTTCACTCTGTCGATACCTTTAAAGGGTAAAGTAAATTCATTAAACGCTTCGGTCGCACTCGGCATTGCCGCTTACGAGGCTGTAAGGAAACGCAATGTCTGACGAACAGCTTGTACTCGCCTGTCAGGGCGGCGACAATTCCGCCTGGGAGCAGCTTTATATAAAATTTAAGCCTGCCGTTTTAAGTATTGCAAGGCGGTTCTTTTTAAGCGGAGGGGAAACGGAGGACCTCGTTCAGGAGGGAATGTGCGGTCTGTACTCTGCCGTAATGAGCTTTAAAGCCGGCAACGTCAAGTTTATAACTTACGCACACAGATGTATTCATAACCGTATAGTGGACGCAGTCAAAAAAAGCAACGGTGCAAAGCACTCCGCGCTCAACAATTTTCTGCCGATAATGGAAGTCGGTGACGTATGGGTTTCCAACGACAACCCCGAAGATGTGCTTATAGGGCGTGAAGGAAAGCACGAAATGTTGCAGAAAATGAGCAAGGTACTGTCCTCGCTTGAATTTAAAGCTCTCATTATGTACACGGACGGAATGAGTATGACCGAAATTTCCGTCGCGCTCGGCAAAAATATGAAGAGTATAGACAACGCAATCAATCGCGCAAAAAATAAATTACAAAACTTTTTATCGGAGTAAAAATGGCATATCTTGCGTTTTACAGAACATTCAGACCCGTGTCGTTTGATACTGTGGTGCGGCAGGAACACATCGTCCGCACGCTGAAAAATCAAATCTCTACGGGTAAAATAGGGCACGCGTACCTCTTTTGCGGTCCGCGCGGAACGGGCAAAACAACGCTTGCAAAAATTTTTGCACGCGCCATAAATTGCGAGCGTCCTGTCGACGGTTCGCCCTGCGGCAAATGCGAAGTCTGTAAATCGCTCAACGCGGGCGCAAGTCTTGATATATCCGAAATCGATGCGGCGTCGAACAACGGCGTTGACGAAATGCGCGATTTGAGGGAAAAGGTTCAGTATCCGCCCGTGTCGGGCAAGTACAAAGTTTATATAATAGACGAGGTGCATATGCTCACTTCGTCGGCGTTCAACGCAGTTTTAAAAACTTTGGAGGAGCCGCCTGCGCACGCGGTGTTTATACTTGCAACCACCGAACCGCAGAAGATACCGGCAACGATACTTTCACGCTGTATGCGTTTCGACTTCAAATTAATTCCTCAAAAAGATTTAGAGCAACTTGTAAAATCTGTTTACGACAAAGTCGGCAAGCAGTACGATGACGAGGCAATTTCAGCCATAGCCCGCGCAGGCGCAGGCAGTGCGCGCGACAGTCTTTCAATCGCCGATATGTGCGCATCGTACTCAAACGGTAAGCTTACCTATTCGGACGTAAACGAGGTTTTGGGCAGCGCCGACTTCTTTTCGATAAGCAGTCTTTGCCAAAACATTCTGGAAGAAGATACTTCCGCTTCGCTTTCCGGCGTAGAACAAATTTTATCGACGGGCAAAAGCGTAGGCGTACTTTTAAAGGATTTACTCAACTTTTTAAATTACTGTTCCATAGTTAAAATTTGCAGGAACGGCAAAGAGATTGTCAATTTACCGCAGGAATCATACAATAGAATAGAGGAGATAGTTTCAGGCTGCGACGGGCATAAGCTGCTGCGCGTCAGCGAAATTCTCGCTCAGGCGGAGGCGGATATGCGCTACGCGCTCAATGCGCGCATAACGCTTGAAACTGCGGTTTTGAAGTGCGCAATGCCGAGTTCGGACTATAATTTAGACGCGCTTATAGGAAAGATATCCGCGCTTGAAAAAAAGCTTGAAAGCGGCATTCCCGTAAGGGAAGTTAAAGAGGTCAGGCCAAAGCTTGTCAAGGAAGAAAGCGTTTCGCCTTTCAAGGAAGAAAAAGCGAAAGATGTTCAGCCTGATTTATTTGAAAACGCGGCTACCGTTCAGTCGGTTGCAATGCTCAACGAAAACGAAAAGGGCGGAATATTCGCAAAGCTTATCAGGCTGTTGCGTACTACACGCAAAAACGCCGTACTTTTTACGTTGTGTATGGACGTAGGCAACTTTTTTGAGGGTGATAAAATGATCCTCACAACCGACAGCGAGGCTGTGTATAAAGGTTTAACCAAACCCGACAACGCAAATTTTCTTGCAGAAACGCTTTTGGAGTTGGGCGTCGGTCAGCACGAAGTCCGTCTTAAAGTAAAGGGCGAAAGCGATTACGATAAAGCCGTCAGGGAACTTAAAAGCAACTTTGACGGAATTGATATAGAAATAAGATAAATCGGAGGATGCAATGGCAGGATTCAAAGGTAACGGCGGAATGGGTAATATGCAGAATTTAATGCGTCAGGCCCAGAAAATGCAAGAGCAGATGCAGGAAGCGGATAAAGAGCTTGACGACTGGGAAATCGTCGGGCTTTCAGGCGGCGGCGAAGAGGGTGACGAAACGGTCGTCGTATATATGAACGCAAAAAAAATAATCAATGGCATCGAGTTCGGAAGCAAGCTTTCCGAAACGGTAGATATTACCGACGAGGACGATATAGAAATGCTTGAAGACCTTATTATGGCTGCGATAAACGACGGCTATAAAAAGGCAGACGAAGTATATAACGAAAAGATGGGGCCGTTCGCCGGCGTAAGTAAGGGGCTTATTTAAATATGGACAAGAAAAAACAATTAATCGAAGATATATTAAAATCTACGGAAAAGAATGACGAGGCCGCAGAGCTTTGTGCGCAGGCTGAAAAGCTTTATGATGAAAAGAAGTATAAGGAAGCTGTTAAAATCTGGCGCGAAGCTGCGGATAAAAACAGCGCGGAAGCTCTCTATATGCTCGGCATATGCCATAATTACTATCTGGGCGTAGAGGACGACATAAAAAAAGAGGAATGCGGCGCAGCGGCAAGCAAATATTTTATCCGTGCCGCCGAACTCGGTCATCCCGAAGCACAGTGCTTTGCCGCATTGTGTTACAACTCCGGCATAGGCGTGGAAGAGGACGAGGAAAAAATGCTTTTCTGGTTCAGAAAGTCTGCGGAGCAGAATTGCGTTGAAGCAATGAACAATCTCGCTTATTTTGCCGCTAATGGCGTTGGCGTGAAAAGCGAAGAAACGAAAGAGGAAGAGTCTTTCGCCTGGTATAAAAAATCCGCAGAACTCGGCAATGCGGCGGGTCAGCTGGGTGTTGGCAAGGCGTATTACAAGGGGCGCGGCGTTAAAAGAAACGAGGCGGAGGCGGTCAAGTGGTATACTCTTTCGGCGGAGCAGGGTCTGCCCGAAGCGCTGTTCTGTTTGGGCATTTGTTACGATTTCGGCCGCGGCGTGCCGCAAAATGCTACCCAAGCCTTCGAGCTTTACAAAAAGGCGGCTGTGCTTAACCACGCCAAAGCGCAGTGTTACGTCGGCTATGCCTACGAAAAAGGTGAGGGCGTTTCAAGGAATATTCCCGAAGCAGTTGCCTGGTACGAGCGTTCGGCAGCAAACAACTATTTTCAGGCGTTCTGTAATTTGGGCTGCCTTTACGAGCAAGGTATAGGCGTAAAGCGCGATATTAAAAAAGCGATTGAAATGTATGAAAAAGCGGGCGAGCTCGGCTGCGCAATGGCGATTTGCAACATTGCCAAAGTCTACGAATTCGGTAAGGGCGGCGTGAGAACCGACTTAAAACTCGCGATAGAATATTACAAGAAAGCCGCCGAACTCGGCGATGAAGAGGCGCAGTTCAATCTCGGTCAACTTTATTATAAAGGTATGGGCGTACAAAAGGACGATAAAACTGCGGCATACTGGTTTTTACAGGCGGCGGAAAACGGAGATGCGGACGCGCAGTGCAAGATAGGTACGTTCTATATGCAGGGCATAGGCGTCGACGAGGATGAGGAAGAAGCTTTCAAGTGGATTAAGCGTGCTGCGCTTCAAAACGACGCAGATTCTCAATATCTATTGGGTGTTTGCTACGAAGAGGGCTTGGGTGTTAAACCCGATTTAACCGAGTCGCGCGACTGGTATGAGCGCGCTGCGCTGCAAGGCAATAAGAGCGCGAAAAAGGCGTTGAAACATTTAAAATAATATGACCGACGGCAACGATAAAAGTCAACTTATAGATGAAATAATAGACAGTTTCCCCGAAGCGGACGACTTGCCCGAATCCGCGAGGGCAATGTACCTTTTGGGCAAAAAATACGACGAAGCGGACGGCGTAGAAAGAGATTACTCCAAAGCCGCGGAGTTTTACAGGCTCGCCGCCGAGCAGGGCTATGCCGAGTCGCAGAACGCTTACGGCTGGTGCTTTGTGGTGGGTAAGGGCGTAAATAAAGATTTGTACGAAGCCGTGCGCTGGTTCAGGGCGGCGGCTAAACAGGGCGATATGCGCGCCCAGTATAACCTCGCTATGTGCTATGAAGAGGGCCACGGCATTACCGTAAACGCCGAAAAGGCGTTCGAGTGGCATTTGAAAGCGGCAATGCAGGGCGACGACAGGGCGCAGCTCCACGTCGGTTGGAGCTATCAGGTGGGAAACGGCGTCAAAAAGAACAAGTACGAGGCTTTCAGATGGCTGAGTAAAGCCGCCGCGCAAGGCAATGCGCAGGCGCTTAGCGATATCGGCTATTGCTACTTTAAAGGCATAGGCGTTAAAAGGGACAAGTTTGCGGCGTTCGAATATTATAAACAAGGCGCGGAAAATGGCAGTGCGTCGGCGGCTTACAACGTCGGTTGCTGTTTCAGGCACGGCGACGGCGTTGCGCGCGATAAACAAAAAGCCATAGAATGGTATGAAAAAGCCGCCGCGCTCGGCGATACCGACGCAATGCTTTCACTCGGCAAAATGTACGAAAGCGGCGATGGCAAGGATTTGGGCAAAGCTTACGGGTGGTATAAAAAGGCGTATGACAGCGGCGAAAAGCTTTCGGTATTTGCTTTAAACAAAAAGAAATTCAGAAGTGTTATAGACGGAAAATAGAGATATGGACGTATTTATAGAACCTATCGGAAAGCTTATAAACGAGTTTTCAAAGCTTCCCGGCGTCGGAAAAAAAACGGCGCAGCGCTATGCGTATAAAATTATTTCAATGACGGACGCAGAGGCAAAGGCGTTTGCCGAAAGTATTACAAACTGTAAAAGCAAAGTCCGCTATTGCAGGGTGTGCGGCAACTTCACCGACGAAGAAGTCTGTGCAATCTGTAAAAAGCGCCAAGGCAATACTATTTGTGTGGTCAAGGAACCCAAAGACGTCATAGCAATGGAAAAGCTGCACGAGTATAAGGGCGTGTATCACGTCCTGCACGGCGTAATAAGCCCTATGGACGGAGTAGGGCCCAACGATATACGCATAAAAGAGCTTTTAAACCGCGTCGGCGACGGAACGGTGACGGAAGTTATAATGGCGACCAATCCCGACGTTGAGGGGGAAGCTACGGCAATGTACATCGCAAAGCTTTTAAAGCCGCTCGGCATAAACGTCACTCGGCTTGCGCACGGAATTCCTATCGGCAGCGAGCTTGAATATACCGACGAGGTAACGCTGTCCCGCGCGCTTTTGGAAAGAAAGAGCATTTAAGGAGTTTTATGAAGGTAAGTGTTTTAGGATGCGGACGCTGGGGTTCGTTTATCGCCTGGTATCAGGCAACCGTATTAAAAAACGAGGTAATTTCGTGGGGGCCTGAGGGCGACTATTCGTACGAAATTTTAAAAAACACGGGTAAAAACGAGTACGTCACACTCGATAAAAATATAACGCTCACCTGCGATTTGCAGTTCGCGGTTGAAAGCGCGGATGTAATAATAATTTCTATTTCGTCGCAGGGCTTGCGCGGCTTTATGCAGAAAATAACCGCGTTTAACGTCAAGGACAAACCGTTCGTGCTTTGTATGAAGGGCATAGAGGTTGAAACGGGCAAGCGTCTTTCCGAGGTGTTGACGGAAAGCGGAATTTCACCCGATAAAATAGCTGTGTGGGTGGGGCCGGGACACATACAGGCGTTCACGCAGGGTATACCCAACTGTATGGTAATCGACAGCGCGTCCGACAAATTGAAACGCAGACTTGCAGACAGCTTTAAAAGCAATTTGATTCGCTTTTATTACGGCAACGATCTGATAGGCACCGAGATAGGCGCCGCTGCGAAAAATGTTTTGGGCATAGCGGCAGGCGTGCTTGACGGAAGCGGATACGTCAGTTTAAAGGGCCCGCTTATGGCAAGGGGGGCAAGCGAAGTCGGCAGACTGATTGCCGCAATGGGCGGTAAATTCCAGTCGGCGTACGGGCTTGCACATCTCGGCGATTATGAAACGACGCTGTTTTCCGAATATTCGCACAACCGCAAATACGGCGAAATGATGGCGCACGGAACCAAATTCGATAAGCTTGCAGAAGGTGTTATGACTGCAAAGGCAATGAAAAAACTCGGCGATAAGCACGGCGTGGATTTGCCCTTGACCAACGCCGTATACGAGGCGTGTTTTCTCTCTCGCGTATTCGAAAGCGGAGACGGCGCAAAGAATTGTATGAACATAATATTAAAACTCTTTGAAAGAGAGACCAAGAGCGAATTTCAGTAATGAAAAAAAATAAAATTTATATTATTTTCGCGTTGCTTGGAATGGCGGCGTTAATAACCTGCTTTGTTGTCGGTGCGCTCCGTAAGCTCGACTGGCTGATAATTTTGGGATTCGGAATCTGCGTCGTGGATTTTTTTGCCGTCGGAATAGCGTACGGCGTTAAATTTTTCCGCGAACTTAATGATGGATTGAAGGAAGCTTCAAAAAATGAATTTACTCCCGAAAATGAAGCCGAGCTTTTAAATAGTGTTAATTCCGCGTCGGATGCCGAAGAAAGTTTAAAGGCACAGGCAAAATATTACGGGGGCGGCGCCGAAAACGTGGGTGAATTGATTGCTGCCGCTTTCGGCTTTACCAAAGAAGGCAGAAAAGCTTTTAAAAATGCGCCGCCGCGTGAAAAGGCGAAAGTAATAGCGCTTTTTTTGTGGCTTGGTTTAACCTTGCTCGTTTTCGTCGTCGGCATAACTCTTTCAAACTTGCACATACAGCCTGTTGGCTTTATAATTATGGGCGTCGGCGGCGGTTCGTTCTTTTTAACAGTAATCGTTGCGTTGCTCTTTTCCGCTTTCGAGCGCCGCGCGTTTTTCAAATGTTCTGTGTCGGTCAAACGTATTCGTGCTGTGCGCACGGGCGTCGTAAAAAGATGCGAGCTTCACAGCCAACATAAAAGCGGCAGCGCAACCCCGCAAATCAGCGGTACGCTCTATCAGATTTGGGTTTGGACTTCCGACAAAGAACCGCTTGTTCGCCTCATTTGCCGCAAAAAGTATGCTAAATACGATAAAGTCGAGTATGTCGAGAGAAGCGGACTGTTTAAAAGACGCAGAATTATCGAAGATTAACGCGGAATTTGACTAATTCACATAATGATAAAAATTTTACGGTCAGTTTAAATATGGTTGCTTTTTATGTGTAACCGTATTAAAATTATTATTCGGAAAATCAATTTAAAAGAGTATATATATGTTAAGAAAAGATTTAAGAAACGTAGCAATAATCGCCCACGTCGACCACGGCAAAACAACGCTTGTCGACGCAATGCTTAAACAGGGCAACACATTCCGCGATAATCAGTCGGTGGAAGACAGAGTTATGGACTCTGGGGATTTGGAGAGAGAGAGGGGAATAACCATTCTCGCAAAAAATACTTCGGTTCACTATAAAGACGTCAAAATAAACGTCGTCGATACGCCGGGACACGCCGATTTTTCGGGCGAGGTAGAACGCGTAATGATGATGGTTAACGGCGTTCTCGTTTTGGTTGATGCGGCTGAGGGACCTATGCCCCAAACCCGTTTCGTCGTTCAAAAGGCTTTGGAAATGGGTCACAGACTTATTATAGTCGTCAATAAAATCGACCGTCCCGACGCTCGCCTTGCCGAAGTTCAGGACGAAATTTTAGAGCTTTTGTTAGAGCTTGACGCTTCCGATGACCAGCTTTTAAGCCCCGTCGTATGGTGTTCGGGCAGGAACGGTACTGCAACCCTCGATTTGAATAAAGAGGGCAAGGACTTAGAGCCGCTTTTTGACACGATTATAAACCACATTCAGCCTATGGATGTCGACGAAGAGGGTGCGGCTCAGCTTTTGGTATCGTCTATCGACTATAACGACTACGTCGGCAGAATAGGCATCGGCAGAATCGAGCGCGGCGTAATAAATCAAGGTCAAAGCGTTGTAGTAACCAACTACAACAATATGCATATGAACGTGTCGGGCAAGATAGCAAATCTCTATCAGATAGAGGGGTTGCAGCGTGCCGCTTGCGAGAGTGCGCGCGCAGGCGATATAGTCTGTTTTTCGGGTCTTGAAAAGATAAATATCGGCGATACGGTCTGCTCGCCCGATAAAGTCGAAGCTCACAAATTCGTAAAGATTACCGAACCGACCGTTGAAATGACTTTCTCCGTCAACGATTCTCCGTTTGCGGGAAAAGAGGGAAAGTGGGTAACTACCCGTCACATAAGGGACAGGCTTTTCCGCGAACTTCTGCGCGACGTATCGCTGCGCGTTGAAGAAACCGACTCAGCCGACAGTTACCGCGTGTGCGGCAGGGGCGAAATGCATCTTTCGATTTTAATTGAAAATATGCGCCGTGAGGGGTACGAATTTCAGGTATCGACGCCGCGTGTAATGTTCAAAGAAGTGGACGGCGTTAAAATGGAGCCTATGGAAAAACTTATGGTGGACGTTCCCGACGACGCTACCGGCGCAGTATTCCAAAGTATGGGCAACCGCAAGGGCGAGCTTTTGCATATGTCCGCGGTAGGCAGCCGTACCCGTCTTGAATTCTTAGTCCCCGCAAGAGGGCTTTTCGGTTTCAAGTCGGAATTTCTGACCTCGACGCGCGGCGAGGGTGTAATGAACAGCGTCTTTTTTGAATATCAGCCGTTCAAGGGCGAGTTTTCGCGCAGGGATACAGGTTCGCTTGTTGCGTTTGAGACGGGTGAGGCGGTAACTTACGGACTTTTCAATGCGCAGGGCAGAGGCGCGCTTTTCATCGGCGCGGGCACGCCCGTATACGAGGGAATGGTCGTAGGAGAATCGCCCAAAAACGAGGACATTAACGTCAACGTCTGTAAGACAAAACATTTGACTAATACCCGTTCAAGTTCAAGCGACGATGCTTTGCGTTTAATAACCCCCAAGCGTATGAGTTTGGAAGAATGTCTTGAATTTATCGGCGACGACGAACTTTTGGAGATTACCCCCAAAAATATCAGAATAAGAAAGCGCATTTTAAACAGTGAGTTGCGCGCAAAGGCAAACGCCAAAATTAAAAAAGGTTTAGTTTAACATAACCGTTAAAATCAAATCATATATTATACCACCGCTATAAGCGGCGGTATTTTTTATAGGCGGTGAGTTATGGAAACGACCCATTCGATTTCAATAGAACAGTGCAAAAGAATAAAGGCAACGGCAATCGACAGCGTGGACGCGTTTTCTGATAAACAGATAGTGCTTTCTTATTCGGCAGGCAGAATAGTCGTTGCCGGCAGCAGTATGAAAATAGTCAACTTTTCAAAGAGCGGAGGTTCATTCGCAGCAACGGGTGAAATAACTTCCGTACGATATATTGCAAAGGGAATGGGGCTTAAAGGTAAGCTGTTTAAATAGTGGACGTTTTTTATTTTATAACCTGCACTTGCTTGGGGATAGTAAGCGGAATAGTTTACGATATTTTATATATCGCGCGGTGTGTGGTTTGCGGCGTTCACACTAAAAAATATTCGCTTAAAGACAGAATTTTTACTATTGCGTGTGACGTTATATACTGTTTATTTTTTGCGTTGGCGTTTGTATTTACGTCGGTTTTGTTCGGGTTCGGCAATTTAAGGCTGTTTATGATACTCGGATGCGTGCTTGGCGCATTATTATATTTAAAAAGTTTTCATATTTTTGTTGCTTTTTTTGTAAATAAGTTGTATAATAAAATAGAATCAAAAAAAATGGATAATTGTAATGACTGAGGAAAGGCGTAACCGCATAATTGCGGCTGTTACTGTAAACGTAATATTGCTGATAGCTATTCTTGCAGCGGTAATTATTTATCAAATTATCGAAATTAAGATTGTTTCCCGAAACAGGGAAGAAATCATTGATAAGATAAAGGATTATCAGCAAGCTATCGAAAGCATTGAAAACTCCCTTGATTACTGGCAATCGTATGAAGGGCTGTTGGATAAAGCGTATGAACTCGGTTTCGTTTTCGGTAAATAATTTATGAAAATCGGTGTAATAGATATAGGTTCAAATTCCGTCCGCCTCGCATTATCGGCAGACGGAAAAACTTTATTTAAAAGGATAAAAACAACGCGGCTCAGCGAGGGGCTGTCGTCAAGCGGCAAGCTGTGCCGCGCGGCAATAGAGCGTACGGCTCAGGCTGTTGCCGGCTTCAAATCACAGGCGGAGAGCGAGGGGGCGGACAAGGTGTTTGCGTTTGCAACCGCAGCAGTTCGTTCGGCTTCGAACGGCAGTCAATTTACCGCGTACGTCAAGGAAAACTACGGTATAGATATTGAAGTTATAAGCGGACAGACGGAAGCTAAAATAGGTCTGTTGGGTGCGTTGGGCACGTCTGACGGCGGAATCATAGATTTGGGCGGTGCAAGCTGTGAAGTAACCGTACGCGATAAGGGCAATACCGTCTATACAAAGAGTGTGGATGTAGGCGCAGTTCGTCTTTTGGAAGAGTGCGGACGCGATAAGGACAAGCTTGAAAAGTATATTTCAAAAAAGCTTTCAGACTACGGCGCATTCAATGCGGACAAATACAAAATGTACGGCGTCAGCGGTACTGCAACCACTCTTGCCGCAGTCAAGCAAAATCTTAAAGAATACGACCCCCAAACAGTACACGGCACGCGTTTGAGCGTTGCGGAAGTGGGGAATCTTGCCGAGCAGTTTTTAAAAATGTCCGTTGACGAAATTAAGCGCAGCAGCGGCATACTTGTATGGCGCGCCGACGTTATAGGCGGAGCAAGTCTGTTTCTATATAGACTTATGCAATATATGTCAAT
Source organism: uncultured Christensenella sp. (assembly GCA_910578655.1). Lineage (GTDB taxonomy): Bacteria > Bacillota > Clostridia > Christensenellales > Borkfalkiaceae > Coproplasma. The sequence goes on along the minus strand of CAJTQE010000030.1, from coordinate 5,874 downwards.
ATCTGAAATCACAGTTTCCGAAAACGACAATTTAGAGGGCTATCTTATCTACAAAGGTGAAATATGAAACTTGTAAATATAGCAGTCAAGGCTGCAACACTCGTACTTTTAGCTGTCTGCGGAGCGATGGTCATATTCGACAGTGTAAACTGGATGGTGACTGTTGCAGTAGGGCTTATAATGATTTTATCATTTCCGCTCAGTGCAATTTTGCACGAGCTCGGTCATACGCTTTTCGGTGCGGCGGTAAAAATAAAAGCCGTACCCGACGGCACGGTGTCAAACTATTTAAAGCAAACTTTTTTAAACTGGTGGGACGCGTCAAGCTGTCAAATTATACCTAAAACAGACAAAAATCTGCGCGGCAGAATAATTTTTACCGCCGTCGGCGGAATAGCCGTAAATGCAATTTTTATAATTTTGGGCATAGTCGCTCTTTGCGTCGATGCCGTCCCGACGGAGCTCTGCGCGCTTTTGCCGGCATCTTTCAATCTTTTGGCGCTCAACGCGTTACCGTTCAATTTAGTAGACGGCAAAAGCGACGGACGCGTGATTTTGGATTTAATCAAAAACAGTGACGAGGCGCAGGTAATGCTTGCTGTATTGCAGGCTCAGGCGCAGATTTTAAGCGGTAAGCCGATTTCGGAACTTGACGAAAATTTACTTTTCAACCTGCCGCAAATCCGAGAGGACGACGCAAGCTTTATTTCTCTATGCGAGCTTCGCTACGAATACTTTTCGGCGCAGGGCGATACCGAAAACGCCGAAAAATGGCGCGTACGCTTTGAAGAGTTAAAAAAAGAATACTTGAACTAAAAAACTGCGATAAACATAATTTAGCGGAGGTATTTAAATGTTTTGGAAAAAATTAAAAGATAATGCGTGGTATAATAAGGCTCAAAAGGCTTACAGAAAAGAAAAATTGCCTGCTCCGTATGCTGCGCTTTTTGATTACTACTCGGATATGAATGAAACGCACTTATTGGGAGGCAGAGGTCATTTTGACTTTTTTTCGATGGCTAAATTTGATAATAGACTTGATGATAGGGTACAGGACCTGCGTTCAGTTCTTCCCGAAGGCTTGCTTGAAAATTTCAATGCTGCATACGATAAGTTTATTTCGCTCGGCGACGAACCCGAATACGAGGACATAGTTGGCGCTTTTAAAGAATTTGACGATTATGTGTTCGATTGCTATGAGAAACTGGGAAGCATTCTTAAAGATTATATCACGGAAATGATAGAAAAACATTATTTATAAATTTGAATGCATTTTTCCAAAATTATACCCGACTGTCTTTGTAAACAAGACAGTCGGGTATTTTTGCGATAGCTCAGCTTATCCTGTAAAGCCTGCCGAAGCAGTGCGGGCAAACCCTTTTTAAAAGCTCGGCCTTTGTTTTGCAGATATGGTTTCCGCAATTTTCGCATTCCAGAAACCTGTCGGAAAAGTCAAAATCATTTAAATTTTTACAGTAAAATTTTTCCATAAAATCAGTATGCGAATTTTAAAAATTTTCATTCAAAAACGGTAAAATTCAAGTCAAAAATTTGCTTTTAATTATATAATATGGTATAATAATTTCAAAGAAAATCATGAGGTGAAAAATGCCCAGCAAAATCAATCGCGAATACGATGCGAACAGTCTGAAAGCCTTAAAAGGACTTGAACCCGTAAGAGAACATCCCGGAATGTATATCGGCCCCACGGATGAAAAAGGTCTGCACTGCCTTGTCAGGGAAGTTATTGATAACTCCATTGACGAAGCGCTTGCAGGCTATTGCGACAGGATTGACGTCGTCCTTACCGAAGACGGTTCTTGTTCGGTCAAAGACAACGGCAGAGGTATACCTACGGGTATCAACAAGGAAGAGGGAATAAGCGGCGTAGAGCTTGCGCTTACCAACCTGAACGCCGGCGGAAAATTCGGCGGCGGAAACAAGTCGGGCGGATATAAAATTTCGTCAGGTTTGCACGGCGTCGGCGTTGCGTGCGTAAACGCGCTTTCCGATACCTTAGTTGCCGAAGTTTCGCAAAACGGACATATTTATAGGCAGGTTTACCATTGCGGTATACCCGAAAAACCTTTAAAGGCAATCGGTAAGACAGACCTTACGGGAACTACGGTCACTTTTCACCCCGATGCAACGGTTTTCGAAACCATTGAATTTAATTACGACACGCTGAAAACTCTTCTGAGGGAACTTTCCTACCTCAACAAGGGTCTTACGCTTACGCTCGAAGATAGACGCGGCGGCAAGGTTCGCAGCGATAAATTCTGCTATGAGGGCGGCGTGGTTCACTTTATACAGGACATCAACAGGGGCAAGGAAACGCTTTTCCCCAAACCCGTCTACTTTGAGGACAGCGAGGGCGATGATAAGTTTCTTGAAATTGCAATTCAGTATAACAACAGTTACAGCGAACAGATTTTCCCCTTCTCAAACAATATCCGCCAGACCGACGGCGGAACCCACTTAGAGGGCTTTAAATCTGCCTTGACAAAAGTTATCAACGATTCGGGCAAAAAACTTAATATTTTAAAAGATAATATGAAACTTTCCGGTGACGACGTGCGCGAAGGTATCACTGCAGTTATTTCCGTAAAGATAGCAGACGCCCAGTACGAAAGCCAGACCAAAAGCAAGCTTTGTTCAACCTACGTCAGGGCTTTCGTCGGGAAAGCGGTTACTGAAAAATTCGGTATGTACCTCGAAGAACACCCTGCCGAAACGCGCGAACTTATTTTGCGCTGTCTGACTGCACAGCGCGCAAGGGAGGCGGCAAGACTTGCACGCGAAGAAACTCACAGAAAAGGAGTTTTGGAAAGCACAAAACTTCCCGGTAAACTTGCAGACTGTTCGGACAAGCGTCCCGAACTTTGCGAAATTTATATAGTCGAGGGCGACAGTGCGGGCGGTACTGCAAAGCAGGGCAGGGACAGACGCTTTCAGGCGATACTGCCTTTGAGGGGCAAAATTCTCAACGTTGAAAAAGTAAGGCTTGACAGGGCGCTTGGCAACGA
>CAJTQE010000030.1:0-2826 GCA_910578655.1 uncultured Christensenella sp. | reverse complement strand
TTACCGCGTTCGGTTGCGGTATACAGGAAAATTTCGACGAAAGCAAACTTCGTTACGACAGAATTATAATTATGACCGACGCCGATGTCGACGGTTCGCATATAAGAATACTTCTTTTAACTTTCTTCTTCCGCTATATGCGGCCTTTGGTAGAAAACGGACATATCTATGCTGCCCAACCGCCCCTTTACAAGGTGTCAGGCAAGGGAATACAGGATACTTATCTCTACGACGATAAGGCGCTTGAAGACTTTAAAAACAGTTATTCGGGAAAATTTGAACTCCAACGCTATAAAGGTCTCGGCGAAATGAACAAAGAACAGCTTTGGGAAACGACTATGGACCCGGCAAGGCGTACTTTGGTAAGAGTAAGCGTAGAGGACGCCGTTGAAGCGGACAAGTATTTTTCACTTTTAATGGGCGACCAGCCCGAACTCAGACGTCAATTCATTGAAGAAAATGCAAAGCTCGTTGAAGAGCTTGACGTATAAGGAGAATGCAGATGGCTAAAAAAGAAACTAGTGCAGAGCTTACCGAAGAGTTTATTAAAACTCTCGCTATGACTAAATTCTTAGACGTCGAAGTCGAAGAAGAGCTTAAAAAATCATTCATCGCCTATGCAATGGCGGTCAACGTTTCCCGTGCAATTCCCGACGTAAGGGACGGCCTTAAACCCGTTCACAGACGTATACTTTATTCGATGCACGAACTCGGTTTATATTCCGATAAGGCTTTCAGAAAGTGTGCGCGTATCGTCGGTGACTGCTTAGGTAAATATCACCCTCACGGCGACAGTTCGGTCTATGACGCGCTTGTCAGACTTGCGCAGGACTTTTCAATTAATTTTCCTTTGATAGAGGGACACGGTAACTTCGGTTCGGTCGACGGCGACCCTGCCGCTGCAATGAGATATACGGAAGCAAGGCTTTCAAAACTCTCTTCCGAAATGCTGCGTGACCTCGACAAAGAAACAGTTGACTTTTACCCGACTTTCGACGATACGGGAATGCAACCTACGGTATTGCCGTCGCGTTTCCCCAATATGCTCGTCAACGGTTCCGACGGTATCGCGGTCGGTATGGCGACGAACATTCCTCCGCACAATCTCGGCGAAGTTATCGACGGCGTTATCGCAATGATAGAAAACCCCGAAATTGAAGTCGACGAACTTATGCAGTACATTCCTGCGCCCGATTTCCCTACGGGTGCGCTCATTATGGGCAGAGCGGGCATCAAACGCGCTTACAGAACGGGTAAAGGCAGTATTATTATCCGTTCACGCTGTGAAGTAGAAGAGTACAAAAGCGGTAATATAGTCCGCAACCGCATTATAGTTACGGAAATTCCTTATCAGGTCAATAAAGCGAAACTTATCGAAACTATGGCAGACTTGTAAAAGATAAGAAGATAGAAGGAATTTCCGACATACGCGAAGAGTCCGACAGGGACGGTATGCGTATTGTCATAGAACTTAAAAAGGATGCAAACCCTCAGGTCGTTTTAAATACCCTTTACAAGCATACTAACTTACAGATTTCCGACGGACTTTGTATGCTTGCGCTTGTGGACGGAACGCCTAAGGTACTCAATTTAAGAGAATTTATTTATTACTATCTCGAACATCAGAAAGAAATAATTACGCGCCGCACCCGTTTTGATTTGAATAAGACGGAAGAGCGTGCACATATCTTACGCGGACTCGTCATCGCGCAGGCAAGTATCGAAGAAGTAGTAAAGGTCTGCCGTGAAGCAAAGGACAAGTCCGACTGCGTGCAGAAGCTGACAGCCAAGTTCGAACTTGACGAAAGGCAGGCAAACGCCGTTGCGGAACTTCGCCTTTACAGGCTGTCACATCTTGAAGTCGATAAGCTAAATGAAGAGTTGAGCAGCCTTGAATTAATGATAGCCGACTACAAGGATATACTTGCCCACGAAAGCAGAGTTCTTGAAATTATCAAAACCGACCTTTTGGAAATAAAGAAAAAATATCCTTCCGAAAGAAGAACGGAAATCGCAGTGGATTTGGACGGCGAAATAGTAGACGCCGACCTCATTCCCGTAGAACAGGTTGTAATTTCAATGACCCACACGGGTTATGTAAAGAGATTGCCCGTTTCCGAATATCACGCTCAAAATCGTGGCGGAAAGGGAATTACTGCGCACAAGCCTAAGGAAGAGGACTTCGTTGAAAGAATGTTCGTCTGCTCCTCGCACGATGATATTCTGCTCTTCTCCAACAAAGGCAGGGTGTACCGTATAAAGGCTTACGAAATACCCGAAGCGACGCGTATCGCGCGCGGCAGAGCGGTTGTTAATATCGTTCCTATTGCACAGGACGAAAAAATAAATACGCTAATGCCCATTCAGCACGATATGCGCGGAACCATAGCGTTTGCAACGCGCAACGGTCTTATTAAAAAGACGCGCCTCAGCGAGTTTAACCACATCAACAAGAACGGCAAAATCGCGATTAAGCTGAACGAGGGAGACGACCTGATGTCGGTTGTACTCACTACGGGACATAACGAAATTATGATAGCTTCGCGCTCGGGTAAATGTATCCGCTTTGACGAGCGTCATATCCGTACTATGGGCAGGGACACCGCAGGCGTCAAGGCAATGAAACTTGAAAAGAACGACTGTCTTGTAGATATGCTTGTAGTCGACGAAACTAAGGACGTGCTTACGGTAACTTCAAACGGTTACGGCAAGCGCAGCGACATTGACGATTACAGAGTTCAGGGCAGAGCCGGCAAGGGCATAAAGGCAGGTATATTCAACGAAGTTACAGGTTATCTTGTAAATATGAAACAAGTTACCGACAAT
>CAJTQE010000029.1:13508-20849 GCA_910578655.1 uncultured Christensenella sp. | reverse complement strand
TGCGTATATTTTGTAAGTTTGATTACAGTGTCGGCGCACTTTGCGTTTTTAGCACCATCTTCATAAGATACGTCGTGCGCCACAATGTAGATAACTTCAGGGTCGCCGCAATGACTATCTTCCATAGCAAGCAGCTTACGACTTTTAGAAAGCGTTTCATCGGTTACTATCGGGTTATCACTCGAACCCGTATATGTACCGCTCATTTGGCGCAAGAAGTCGTCAATGGTCATTGTTCGGCGAAGGTCTTCAACATATGAGATACTTCGTATGTTTGTTATGACTGAGATTTCCCAGCTCATATCAATTACAAGCGCAAGTCCCATTTCGCCGCTTATCATTTGCTGTAAAAAGTTATTATGGTATTTATAATACGCTGCGTTGAGCCTACTGCTCGCGTTCGTGATTATCTTAATCTTGTTGTTAATATGTACGGGGTCAGGCATTTTATTGACGGACCTCGTTAAACGATTTGTAGGTAATACCTTACTTTCAAAATCGTTAAAGTCGAATTTCGGGTCGGTTTCCTGTCCAATTTCTTCCGCGTTCAACTGCGAGCAGTTACCGCCCTGAATTGCACCGATGGCAAGTTCCGAACCATATATCGTGATAATCTTGAATAGGTCTTTTGTTTCCGATTTGATTATCCAGCAACTTGCGAGCGCGGGGTAATTCTTTTCGATTTGGTGAAATGCCGTTGCTGCGAGTTCCGCACCTTGTTTAAGTGATGGTGCGTAGTATCTGATAACTTCACCCGGCGACAGTACACCGTCTATCATATCCGACAGCATAATGCAGTACGTTTTGGTTATGCCACGCGGACCAGTAATCATTGTTTTTTGGTTTCGCGCAAACGCTCTTAATATAAGACGTTGCGGAAGTTCCAAAGAATAATCGGAATTGTCGCTTTCGATTATGTCAAGAAAGTAATCGGGGTACCAGCGGAAAAATGAAATAAGAAGTGCCGACGATTCTTGGTTTATGCTTTCATAGTCAAATGCTTGCTGGGTGTCCTTGTCTATCCAGCGTCCCATTTGCTTGCTGTAAGTCTTTCCAGTCGGCATTATTCTTCACCGCCGTCGCTGTTACTGTCATTCTTTCTTATCGGGGTTAAATTCGCGTACTTTTTACGTTTCTTCTCATCGTCCGTTTCTTCTGACGAGAATTCCCCAAGTTCGTCGTCAACCGTCAATTCAGCAGGCAACTCATAGACTGCTGCAAGGTCAGCGTTCTGTCTTACACAGTTGTACATTTTAAGCATTGACTGGTCTAACACGTCAAGAGTGTAGTTGTATTTACGTTTGCGCAATAGATTTTTGTCTATTGCCGCTATGGTATCTGCAAGGTTAAGGAATTTTCCGTCAGCCATTAACCCTGCGCGTTCGAGCGCAACAACCCACGCATCGGGTCTAAAATGCTCAACAGGCTTCTCGTCTTTTTTGCGCATACTCTCGGCTGCGAGAGTTTTATCTATCATATCGGTTAGAGTTTTTGCGCCCGTAAAGTTACCCTTTTCGATTAGCTTATCTAACTTTAAACTCCACTTTGCAACGTTCATAAGAGCGTTTTCTTGTTGAAGTGTTAAGGTCTGCCCCTTAAAACTGCTTTCACGCGCCTCATAAAGACGGTCAAGTTCATCGTAATCTTCACTGGTCTTCCAGTCAGGGTTTGTGCCCCACTTCGCTCTTTGTTCGGGCGTGCCGGGAAGTTTACTGAGCTTTGCGCGCTCGTTGACGATATGTTTTACGAAATCTTTCTCGGTTAAATCTTTACCGAAGATTTCGCGCATATTTGTAACGCCGTCAAAAAAGGTAAGTATCTTTCTACCCTTGCGGTCTTCCTTTTTCTCAGAAAGGCAGTTAATATAGGTTATCCAAGGGTCTTTGCAAGTATCGAAATCTTTAACGTCTTCAAGTACAATCGGCTTGCAGGGCACATTCAGCGCGGCGCAAGCGTGGAAAAGTGCAATGTATCTTCCTTCGGTGTGAGCCAGCTTTTCATAAAAGTCTTGTTCACAGCTAATGCAAAGGTGGCTAAGTCCATTCACGCTAAAAGACGCAGAAACCTGCCGACAGTTATCTTCTGTCAGTTCTGCGCCGCAGCAATGGCAATATTCGGTTGTTGAAAAGTTTCTCTCACTCTCATTGTTTGACATAGAAAAACGCCGTACAGCATTGCTATACGGCGTGAATTCACAAAAACAAGTAAACGGAAAGATAGCAACACTGAATAATCAATGTTCGTAGCCAACTGCTTTGCAACGCATTCGCGGGTGGAAAATACATTCCGATTTACTGCATTAGTATGTTGTTGAAAATATTTAATTTTATTATATATTATCAACATTTATTTTTTTTGTCAATAGAATTTTTCCTAAATTCTTGCACATTTTAGGAAATTTTTTAATTTTTCTTGACTTTCCAAATAGTTTCGGACTCAATTTTATTTTTTTGTCCACACCGTTCGCAGGTAATTGTAACACTGCCACCGTTCTCTTTTGTTGAAATTTCGACTGAACGTCCGTGCCGGGCGGTGGTTATTTTTCCGTCAGCTTGTATGTAAGCTAATATATTCGAGCACGGCTTTTCATTTAACTTTCCGCAACACCTTATTGCTATTTTTCCCACGATAGACCCCCTTATATGGCGCAAATAACGCAAAATTCAAGAATAAAAACTATTACTGTTGATATTGATAAGACAGACTTCATTTTTCTTAACATTGACCTTTTAAACCTCCCTAATATGACACCAAGGCGTGGGTGCTTGTGTGATATTCGCGCCGCAACGAATTGATTCGAGTGGGCTATCATTCAACTTATATTTGCACTTTCCGCATTTTTGTTTTTTATTCGGGCAACGGTGCTTAAATTGCCCAAGGGTCATAGGTTTATCAAGTATTGTAAGTTCTGATACATTCCAAGCATAATTGAAAGGATGCTTGTCGCTCTTTTCAAGTTCGTTTATTTTATCGCAAATGAAACTGAGTGGAACCTTGCCGTTTATGATTTCAAACTTCAATGACTGGTTAGGACTTGCAGGTATTCCTTCGCTGATATATGGCGCGGAATCGCCGTCCTTGATATGAAATAAACGTGGCAGTATTCCGTCAACTTTGAATGTTTCGTGGCTACTGCAGTATGCGTAAACCTTAAACGGCGGTTTAAGATAATGATGAATTACCCACGGAATATCCTTGATTTCCCCGTCAATCAGTCCCTTAATTATTCCTATCGGCAAACATAAAAGTATTGTATCCATAATCACTCGTCCTTCTTTGATTTATACGCATCGTCGTCTATCTTTAAGAATATAGGGTTGCAGAATTGTAACCGTGTTCCGTCCTGCTCTATGTAAGCACAAACAGTAGGCGAAAGAATTTGAACTATGTAAACGACATTGTTTGTCTGTTTATCTATTACCTTAATTCTCACTTTCTGCCTCCGTTGGCTCACAATTCTTATCTGTAAAAGTTATCTTTCTCTTTAGACGTTGCCAGAGCGTTAATTTTTCCTCTACTTTCCCTGTTCCTGTAATAATCTTGCACGGTAGCCCTATAATGGACTGTAATACGTCTTCAACGTCGTCAATAAGCACCTGCCCTTGTTTGTGCCTGTAAGAACTTCCAAGCTCTATCCCCCTTGATACGCAAGAGTATATACTTAATGGTGTAGGAATGTTTCGGTTTAAACGTTTAGCCATTTGTTCTATGAACTTACAGCGTTCGCGGCTCGCGCAAACAATAATGAGTTGGTCTTTTTCTGCCTCTTTTATAAGCTCGGTGGTCTTCCCTTTACCCCTGCGCCATATAATAAATTTACTCACTTTTAGCCTCCACGCCGTATTGTTTTTCGTATTTGTTTACTTCGTCTTCCGTAAGGTCGTATTGACGGAATACATTGTCGCAAAGTTCTCTCAATTCCTTAAAGAAAGCTATACTCTTTTCTTTCAGACTGTTATTTTCCGCTTGCAGATCCGCCAGCTTTTCGGCAGGGGTCTGCCCGTCCGTTTTTTGAATAGTTAAGGCATATCTGGCACCCTTTCGATTATCAAGCTCAACCGTAGTGGTGAAGAAATTCTTTCCGCCGTTCTGCTCGAATATCTGAATTATAGTTGCCATAAACGCTTTGCAGTGTTCGCTTTCAAGCGACATATCGATTGCGCCGTTTTGCATATTGAGCGCATAGAGTTTGACCGCCTGAGCGTCTTCCACCCTTTCTTTAAGAGAACTTATGTAGTCCCAAATATCTTTTTGTGTTCCTTTGGGAAGACCGCCTATGTACCGTTTAATTTGTTGTTCGCGTTCTTCGTCGGTGGCGGTCATAATATCCGATTCTCTGTATTTGCAAATCGTATCGTTTTGAGCGACGGGGCAATAATCGGTGCAGTAGGGGCACTTATCATTTGTACAGAATTCGTCTTTATACCACTTACACATTATCGTGTTACCTCTATATAGATTCCATTAAAAAAGTTGAAATATTTAATGGGAATTTCCCATTGTTGCGCGAGAAGTATTTCGTCTTGCATTCCCGCACTTATGTAAGTGCCGAATACCCAAATTTCGGCGCAGTGTCTTAAAATTTGCCTACCCATCTCTAAGGCTTTTCCTCGCTCGTCGGGGTCATTATCGTCTAAGAATTGCGGAAAAATTATATGCGGCGCAAGTGGTGTATGTCCTTGGTCAAAAACAAATCGACTATAATTTATAGCATTGGTAATATTGTCGAATTGACTATGCCCTTCATATTCTTTTAGGGGCGAACACACAAATACCAAATCGCGGGGTTTTCCATTCATTTTATAATGCCGACCAGACGAGCCAAGTAAACACGATTTGGGTAATGTGAATTGACTGGTCTGTAATAAGGTTAATTTTTCGCCTGTTTGCCTTGAAATCGTCCACGGTGGCGTGTATTGCCATATTTACTGCAAGCATTAAATAGACCGCCCAGTGTGGGTCCCAAGTCGATGCGTATAGTATCGGCAATGTAATCATAATAGCCCAGCTAAGCGCATGCACTATCAAAGCCGCTATGTAATCGTGTTTGTAGAGCTTATCAGGCGCATTTGCTTTCCACCAACCCTTTTGTTTCATTGACGCGAGAATGCCTTGCAAATAAAAGTCGTCAACTATATGGGCTAAAAACATTAGAATTAAAACTACGAATATACTCACTTTAATCTTCCTCCGTATTAAAAGGGTCTGTTTCGTTTTTGTCAGCTTTTTTCTTGCATTTGGTTTCTATAATTTCAAAGTCCAAGAAACTTAATATCGGCACAGTCAAAAACCATAAATAGTTCATATTCCCGGACCATATCGAAAGGAATACACTCATTGCGATAAACGCAAGATTTGTAATGCACCAGCAGATGATATATGCTATTTTCAATTCAGTTTCTCCTTGGGAATACACTCAGTGATTTTTGCACCACACTGGGGACAGAAGTGCATATTGTGACTTTTTGGTGTTCCACCTTCCATTAAGGTCCAAGCCTCGCCGCACTTATCGCATACCCAAGCCTTATCTTCGTCGCTGTTGCCCATAACTGTTTCTATGTAGTTGCAGGTTTCGCGCTTTTCGTAGCCTTCCTCTATTACAGCCTTAGCCAGAAAAGGAATGAATGCTTGTTCAAGAATATCGTTTATTACCACAGCCGATTTATCGTCCAAGTAATGTTCCTTACCTTCGCCGTCAGTGAATACGGGTTCAACGTTTGCGGAATTACTTTTCTCAAACATAAAGTTGTGTAGTTCTGCAATAGCTTTTTCTTTCTTCTTATCTTTAAAACTGCTCACAATTATTCCTCCGTTTTTATTTTGCGGTAGTTCCGCTTATACAGACCGTTGGCAAGCGTTGTGCTGTCGCACTGTCTGAAATTGATACCCATAATCTCGGTTATGTCCTTGACCAGTTCTTCAATTTCCTGCTCGCTCTGCTCGTCTATAATTTCTTCCATAGCCTCTCCTTTTCAATTAAGTAAATCAAATATACTCACTTGCGCGGTTTCCTGCTCGAACCACTTTGTCCCTTTCTTGAAGTAGCCTTTTGAAATCTCAAAACCTATGTATCTTCGTTTAAGTTTATGACAAGCAATTCTGAGCGATTGAGAACCAGCGAAAGGGTCAAGAATCAAGTCGCCTTCTTTGGTATAGTGGTTGAGCAACATAGTCCAAAGCTGGGTCGGTTTTTGCGTGGGATGAAAGCGGTAGTCCTTATTCGCCATATCGCCTTGTAGCATTCCGTTAAACATATAGTGGAATACTCGCGCCACACCTTGACTGCACCACGCAAGTTCACAATCGCTAAAACTGTTCCGTAGTTTATCGTCGCAACGCTTGTCCCATACTACCCAAGACTTCGTTACTGGAAGAACGTCTGTATAGTAGTTGCCACCGAAAAGAATTTGATTACCCGAAAGCTCAAATATCAGGTCGAAAAACTCTTTCCCGATTCTCTCGTTGTCCCAAAGATTATCTTTGCAAGTGTAGTCCCGGCGCGTTGCCGCAGCCTTACCCGCTATCGCCACGCCGTTCGTATATGTCATTGTTCCGACACCTATTCCGTAGGGCGGATCGGTTATGCACCAGTCGGCTTTTATGCCTTGCTCTTTCATAAGTTGCATACCGACCTTACAGTCCAAGTTGTAGCACTGGTTTACTTCGAGTTTCAACTTACACACACTGAACCTCGCTCTGCGCTATCGCTTGGGCGGTGGTCGCAATTACCTTTCGGCTTGTAATGCCCCCCCCCCCGTCGGGCTTATGTCGATTTTAATGTACTGATTTTGTTTCATTCTTTTACGCTTTAATATTTAATAAAGTCCTTACCAAAAACCTTGTTAATTTCGTCAATGCAGTGCGCCATTCCCAAGCCGCCACCTGCGGGTTTCCAAAAGCCGTCCGAATCATACGCTCCGCCATCCATGCAATATTCATACTGACGCGGGTGAGTGCGCTTTAATCGCTGAAAACGCCCCTCACCTTTTTCCTCATACGCCCCGAACGCACAGTAGACGCACCCGGTTCTATGACAACCAGTAGTACAAAGTTTGCCACAGCCGTCGCATAGCGTACTGCCGTACAAATTGCCGTCCGCCCCACGCGTTACAACTTCGCCGTAAACGCTTGCTATCGGCAAATCGTAACGCTTTATGTATTCTAAAACGTCTTGTTCAGTCCAAAAGCTCATCGGTTTGCTCTTTGGCTTTTTGCTATTGAATGCGTTGCAGCCAGACTGTAACCAAGCCGTGCGTCTTAACATACTTTCTTCGGTCATTGTTGCCAGTATCGGCTTTTTCTTTAAATGACTTAATGGCTTTTTCTTCATTTCGCCGCAAC
>CAJTQE010000029.1:5615-13477 GCA_910578655.1 uncultured Christensenella sp. | reverse complement strand
AGGGTTTCCACTTTGAGAAGTCGTACCTTTTGCTAAAGAAACCCCCAGTCCCCAACAGTTGCCTTACTCTGACCGGGTAATTCTCCTGTGAGTTCGTAGTAGTGCTTGAAATAGCTGCCCCCCCCCGCAATACAAAGTCTGGAATTATAAACACGCTCCGCAACTTCCTTGCCTATAAAGGGGTATCCGTATGTTTTTATAACTTCGTCAAAACGCATTTTAGGGCGCATAACTGTCACATTATCAAACGACTTTGCAAACTGCCTAACTTCGGGGTATTCAAGTCCTGTATCACAGAATACAGCCTCTATGTCGGGAAATATCCTGCGTGCTATATGTAAAAGCACTGTACTATCTTTGCCACCTGAAAAAGACACATAAACTTGACCTTTAAACTTGTAGTACCATTCCATTATGCGCGCTTGCGTTATTGAAACCTTTCGGTGGAATGGCGCAGCTTGCAATTCTTTAAGAAATTCTATTGTGGGCATTCTCTAACCTTTTGGCTTGTCGCCTTCGCTTGGAATTTTAATTCCTAATTTTTCAAAGTAAAACTCTACCTTATGGGGATTTGGTACTACCAGTCCAAATCTAACCGCATTCTTGTATGTAACACTGTCGCGCATTAGAACACTTGGGAAACGCTCGACAGCAAATCTAAATCGCTCCAGCGACAGTGAGCTTTTATAATGGTTGCAACTGCGACAAGCGGGTAAGTAATTTTCCATTACGTCCACTTCGTCTGCGGTTTTATGCACACGGTGATAATCAAAGCACCGCGCCATAGGCACAATGTGGTCAACCTGCATATCTTTTAATGCAATTTCACAACCACAGTAAGCGCAATGCCCGCCACATTTGTCGTAAACCGCTTGACGTTCAATTTTGGTTAATTGCTTGCGCTTTACTTGCATATATTGATTTTCGGTAGGCATTACTTACCCTCTTGTAATTCTTTAAGTCTTGCTTCGGCTTGGTCTTTGTTGGTGAAACATTTACTACGGGGGAAGATTACAATGTCCGCATCGCTACCGTCTTCCATATAGCAATCAACGTAATAATTGCACAGTTCTTCAGGCGCGATTTCTTTCCCGTCATAAACCGTTGGACTTAAAAACAGAAAACTGTTATTGCCGCCGATGCACACATAGCTAACAACTTCGTCGTCATAATCAATAACCCATATCTTATCGCCAACTTTACAAGGCAATTCAAAAGCCTGTCCGCTTTCGAGTTCGTCTTCAAGTTCGGCAAGGTGGCCCGCAAATTCTATAAATTTGAAATATGCCTCGCATTCCCCATTCTTACGATTGCACCCATTAGGTTCGCCATAATGCGGACAATCTTTACAAAACTCGTATCCGTAATCTATATTCTTATCTGTCAATCTTTCCATTGTGTTCTCCCTTTTTAGAATGGAATATCGCCGTCCGGGTCGGGTTCATAGTCTGTGCCTTTACCGCTTAAACCGCCGTCCAAAATCGGCATAGTTCCGTCCCCCCGCGCGATTATTTGAATGAATTCGAGTTTTACCTCGTAATAGTTTCGTTTATGACCTGTGGTTTGCGATATGTATGACGACTTATCTAAAACACCGTAAACAAATACCGTATCAAACTCGTTAAGCTGACTTACAACTGCCGACAGCGGGTGATTATCCCATAAGCCAAAGTTCATTAACTGTTTTTGCCACTTATCGTCTTCGAGTTTTCTGGACGCGCCGTTCGCTCTAAAAACGAGCTTACGCGCGTTTGTGTATGCGCTTGGCTCTGATATTGTAATAACGTCGCCGTTTTGATTACTGAGTACCGTTCCAACGCCCATAACAATCGTTCTGTGCCACTTGTCTTTATGTTTTATGAAGGACATTATTGCGTGTCCTCTGCCAACCCTGCGGTCTGCATTATATTAAGCGACTTGACGGGGTTTTCTTTGTACTTTTTTTGTATCCAGTATTTTTCTCTTTCGAGAATGTTTTCGCCTTTGGGGACAATCTCTATCACTTCAAACTGATAGTCAAGAATTCCCTTAATGTCAAATCTTTCGGTTTTTAAGTGCTGTGCCCACCTAAATACTGGTGCATATATCGTTTGTCCAACATAGAATTCACCAGTTGACTTCTTTGTTATGAGATATATGTAGCCCGCTATCTGCTCAGTAAACATATCTCTCGTAACCCAGAATTCTTTGTCGTCTTGAGGCTTAATTCGGGCAAGTTCTTCTCGCTCAAATTTCCATTTGCAACCATCACTACAAAACTGCTTGTTTCTGTATTCTTCTATCCCAAAAAAGGTATGTTTTATGTCGTAGTCACCAAACTCGATTTTCTTTTTCAGGTATGTTGTTATCGTGTGTCCGCATTGTGCGCAGGTGAAAGTGTGTTTTTGGAAATACCGCTCTGTATCAAAGCAATGCTCGCCGATAACAATGCAGTAAAGGTCGCCAGCTTTCAACTTGCCCTTACGATAAGCAAAAGCGATTTTATCGCCGTACTCGGCTCTTATAATCTCTTTAAACTGGTCACGGCTATCGCATACCTTGCAGTCCATAACCAGTTCGGTATTTTCCGCCTTGCTGGTTGAAGAATAGATACCAAACCCCATATCGTTTTCACGATTCTTTTGTGCGGTTTCTTCGTCCGCTACTTCGTAAATTCTATATAAGATTTCAAGCATTCTTTTTCTTCCTTTCGATAAGCATTGAAACCAGCTTGTCTGTACACTTTGTAATTACGGTAGCCGCCGATTCTCCACCTTTAAAGGCTGCTTGCACCCAACATTTAATTTCGGACTTATCTATTCCTACCGATTCAAAGAATTTTACAGTGAGCGTATATACGTCGTCTAAGGAAAGTTCCCTGACTTGGTGCTTTAACTGAAAACGCCTTATTAAAGCGTCGTCGAGTGATTCAAAACGGTTAGTCGTGCCGATAATGATTACGCCGTTTTTTAGGGTGTCAAGCTCTTGCATAATAGCAATGGTAACGCGCCCCATTTCCGCTACGTCGTCCCTTGCACCCCTTTTCATTCCGACGGCATCTATCTCGTCAAAGCAGAGCACACAAGGCGCGCTTCTCGCATATTCAAATATCTTTGCTATGTTTCCTTGCGTACTACCCAGTGCGGAAGTTACAAGGTTCGAGAACTTGACATAAACGAAAGGCAAATCCGCCTTGTAAGCTATGTACCGTGCTAAGGCTGTTTTACCTGTACCGCTCGCGCCGTGAAGTAAGAGCGACGGCACATATCTAATGTTAAGGTCTGCAAGCTCATTTGATACTTCGTAAGCGTCCAAAAGCGACTTTGTGATTCTTTCCTCGTCCTCTCGTAAAATAAAACGATTTATGGGAAAAAGTGAGCTGTCTTCTGCTGTCAAAAGTCCACGCATATTATAAGGCAATTCAAGGAATTCGGCTTGTTTAGTATTCAATTTTTTAAGGGAGTATTCCTTAAAACGCTTGTCCCTTTCAGTTGTTAAACTTTCCAGTATTATGCGAGCTTGCGCTTGCGATTTTTTAATGTCGCCATCACAGACATATTCAAGTAAAAGTCTTTCCTTGTCGTTCATTTCTTTGTCTTACCCTCTAACTTTTTCAGTCTTTCCTGAGCTTCTTCTCTACTGGCACATAGTTCCCTTTCCGCATACATTCTTCCGCGATGGGACGTGTAATATGTAACTTGCTTTTTCCCAACATAGACCTTTTTAATGGTTAAAGGGAAAATCTCATATTTGAATGTCGTATGGTGTTCCTTTAAAATTCCAACCTGCTCAACACTGTACGCAATGTCGCCCACATTAAACTTGGCTATAAAGTTGCTTTTGCGGTGAATATAATTGTGTGCATACGCAACAACCGTAGGCATGCACTCGCAGTTGTCTTTAAGTTTTTGGTCTATCGGACATTCGGCGCAATAATGCGAATCGCCTTTCGCGCACAACTCTAATGCTTTTAAGAATTCCTTATCGTTCATATTTTCTTTACCTTTTAGAATGGAATGTCATCGTCTTCGTCGTCCGTTTGTGTGGGCGGTGCTTTATAGACTGTCTTTCCGAGTTCGTCGAGCGCGAATACTTGGGGAAGAATTAAGTCGCAAACAACCTTTTCGTAAGTTTTGCCATTGTATTCTGTCTTTTCGAGCGCGCCTGTAACAAACACGGTATCGCCCTTTTTAAATGAGGCGGCAAAATCAGCAAGTTCGCGCCAACAGGTGCATGATAAAAATTCCGTCTTTGAATCGCCATCTTCGTCCTTTGAGTAACCCGCAGATATGCTGAATGTTGTACACGAAACACCCTTATTGCCTACTTGCTTATACGCAGGATCTTTTACTATTCTTCCGCTTGCGAGCACATAGGTAACGCCGTTTTCGTACTCTTGTTTTATAATCGCCACTTAAATCATTCCCTTATATAAACCGTTCATTTTTAAACGTCTTAATGCTGTCGTTTGCTTTTTCGTCATACCGTTCTTGCCGAACATATAATGGCAGTTCCATACCATTACCGCCCCGCAAATCGAAAGCAACCACTCCGCATACTCGCCAATATGTCGCCTTGCCCTTTGAGCAAGTTTTTCGGGCGTAATGTTCAGCTTTTTACAGCAGAGTTCCTCTGCCTTTCTTTGGTGTGACGGTACCGCATATACGACTGTTCCGTCTTCCAAAATCAACACTTCGAGATAATCAATAAATCTCTGCTTGTGTTTTTTTATATTAAATTCCGAATGAAGTCCATATTCTTCAACCATTCCGCATCTCCTAAGTGCCTATTCTTGATTACTTTAATTTTGCGCTTTAAGCTATTTATGCGCCGCCTTATTCTGCCGGGACGGACTTTGTAGTATTGCCAACTTTGCAGAATCTTTAAATCCCTTTCAATAAAAGCAAGCTTAAATGAGTCCGTTGTCTTTTTATCGAATAGCAGTGTCCCGCTTATTTGCAACTTGGTGTTGACATAAAAACAACCAGTTCTATCAGAGCCAGTAGCAAAATCAACTCCTGTTATAGTTGGCACTTTCGTGATAGTCGGTATTTCACCATTGAATTCTTGGGTGTTTCCATTGCTATCAATTAAAAGCATCTTGGATTCGCTGTTGTTCACTGTACCTTACCTCTATTCTCTCTTTTGCCTTGTTATAGCTTTCGGGGTCTTTGTCAATACCGATAAAGTTTCTGCCCGCATTACGCGCCGCTACGCCCGCAGAGCCGCTTCCCATACAGTTGTCGAGCACCGTCATTCCTTTGTCTGTATAGGTCTTTATGAGCCATTCACAGAGAGCCACTGGCTTTTCTGTTGAGTGCTGTGCCTTGCTGGGGTGCGGTTTCGCAAACTCTAAAATGCTTGTAGGGTATTTATCGGTTGAGCCTGCCCTATCGTTCGCGGCTGAGCCGTATCTGCCGTAGTTGTTGTTCGTCTGAGCCTTGGTTTTGTATCTTGTGCCCTTGCTGTGTAACGGCTGACCCTTTGTGAATTGCGGGTGATATACGGGCGGTTTCTTGTAGAAGATTGCCACTTGCTCGTGGCGGCGCATCGGCATTCGTTTGGCGTTAAGGAAACCGCTGGTCAACTTCTTGTCCCATACCAAGTCGTATCTGAACCACTTGAGATTACTCACCGCAAGGTCTATGTAAAACTTTCCTTGGGCAAATAGAGCTATACAACCGTTGTCTTTAATAATGCGCCTATACTCTTTCCACAGAGCCTTTAAATCTATGCGCTTGTCCTTTTTGTTTTGGGTTGTACCATAGGGCAAATCGCAGAGAATCATATCAATAGATTTATCGGGAATGCCTTTCATTACTTCAAGGCAATCGCCGAGATGCAGTTGAATTTCGCTCATTATTTTTCGCCCTCTTTTTTAAGAGAGAGTATAGCTGCCTTTATTCTTTGGACGGTCCACCAAACACCGCGCGCCCACTCACCGTCGGGCTTTATGTTGTTTTCAATGAGTTTTGCGTCCTTATCGCTAAGGCTTGCTAAAATCTCGTCCATAATAAGATTTTCAACTTCGTCAAGTTTGATATTTGTTGATTCGTGTACGAGTTTTACAAGCGTTTCTTCCGTAAGCGTTAATTCTATTGTTACTTTATTTTCCATACTTTTACTCCGTAAATAAACTAAGTTGTCCGCCTGCTTGGATATTGTTAAGTCTATCGGTTGCTACCTTGTGCCACCTTTCCGAGATTTCAAAGCCCAGATAGTGCCTTTTTAGATTTCGGCTTGCGACAGCTGTCGTTCCGCTACCGATAAAAGGGTCGAATACCAAATCGCCTTCGCTACTGCTGTTTAATATAAAGTTTTGAATGATATGTACTGGTTTTATCGTGCTATGGTCGAACTTCTTCTTATCATTCACATTCATTGTCGTAACATAGAATGTTTTTTTGCTTTCCGAATTACCAAACAACGGTACACCCTTTTCGCGGAAGAAAAAGCAGTATTCCGTATCATTCATATACTTGTTATTGCAGGTCGGGCAGACATTCGTTTTGTGCCAAGTGATTAAATTCCAGTTACACTTGCGTTGGATAACGAAGTATTGCAACAGCGCAGGGATTTGACTTTTACTGCACCAAATATACAGATTTATGCGGTTTAATACTCTTACGAATTCGTCGAGTATTTCCGCCTTAAAACCGTCTGATATTTCAACGTATTGTTCGTAGTGCAGGTTCTTCTTTTCACCGAATTTACCTGCGCTATGCTTTACGCTTTGCTCATACGGCGGATCTGTTACTATTAGGTCGACGCTCTTATCGGGCAAATCTTTAATTGCTTGATAACTGTCAACGCAGTTTATTGTGTCAAGGTCAAACTTCAAGCCGCTTCCTCTGCAATTTCTTTTAAGCCTTCCATAACATAGAGAATGTTCGGTAAAGCCATTCCGTTGCCCCACATTTTGTATTCGGGAGAATCGTTGTGTTTAATATCTTTCGCCCACCAGTCAGGCATTCCTTGTAATCGTGCGCATTCTGTCGGCGTAAGACGGCGGACTATTAACCGCGCATTAGTAATTTGGCAAATCGCATTGCCGCCTTGATTTTTTGAAGGGTCTGGCACAGAGGTATCTAAGCAACGCGCGATTTCTGTTTTATGTATTCCGCTGTGAGGGTTCTTTGATTTCATGCTGTTGGAGGCGAGCGAATCTAACGTATAAGCCTCGCTGTAAACAACATAGTTGGGGCATTTATAGTCGCGGCTCTTTAATGTTGGTGATTTTTCTTCTTCGATTGAAAAATATGTTTCGTCTGTTCCACAGTAACAAACCGCGTGTCTGTCGATAGTATTAAGCGTGTAACTTACGCCCTCTTTTACCCCTTTACCGTTACCCCCCGCCGTATCCGCACGGTCAATACAATTACCTTGAATGCAATAGACGGGAGGCTTAGCCCCTATAACCAATAACGCCCGTTCTGCACCCGTAGCACACAACGTACAGCAAGGGTCGCCATTCTTGGGGTTGCTTGCATTTGTTTTGCTGGTTATGGTTTCTTCATTGTAAACAACTACTGCGGTGTAGTCAGTGACGCGATTTTCGTGGTCGCCCGTTATTGTTGGCGCAATAGCCCCATTTCCGTTGCCTCTTGCATCGAAACATTGCCCTGAATTATGAGCGCAATGTTCAGCAACGTCGGAAGAGTCTTTCCACGTTTGACTGACCGTCTTAAAATTCCGCGACAAGCCGTTTCGCTCAAATAATATTTTGTCGGCACGTTCTCCTCTAAAATCTGCGACAAGGTAGATTCTTCTACGACGCTGGGGCACTCCCCAAAATTGAGCATCGAGCGTTCGCCACGCGAGGGAATATCCTCGACCCAATATGTATCCTGCTCTGTTCCAGCGAGTAGATTTGCCCCCCCCCC
>CAJTQE010000029.1:0-5587 GCA_910578655.1 uncultured Christensenella sp. | reverse complement strand
GGAATAACGGCTGAACCGTCTTTAACTCTGACGATTTCTTCAAGGACTGTTCGGAAGTCTTCGCCTTGGTTTGAACTGTATGCGCCGGGGACGTTTTCCCAAACAACGAATCGAGGAAACTCATTTGCTGTTGCATTTCGCATCTCCTTAATAATTCTTATAGCTTCCATAAAAAGCCCTGACCGTTCACCGTCTAACCCTTCACGCTTACCTGCTATTGAAAGGTCTTGGCAGGGTGAGCCAAAAGTTATTATGTCAACGGGTTCTATTTCTGCACCATTAATCTTTGTAATATCGCCAAGTTGTTTAACCTTTGGAAATCTCTTTGCCGTTACTTCGAGTGGAAATTTTTCTATTTCTGAACTCCATACTGACTGAATTCCACAAAGCTCTGCCGCGAAACAACACGTTCCTGCGCCGTCAAATAAACTACCCATTCTCATACTGCTAAGTCCCTCACATAAAACCAACTTTGGGGCGCAGTAAGCACCGTCCTATCGCAGTAAACTTCTTTGGTTGAAGTCCCCTGATATGCGTAGCGACAGCCTTTGCAATAAATGTCTGTGTTATAGTCGGTCTTTCCGTTTTTGCACAGGAATTCAAATTCGTTAAGTTCTTTCGGCTGTTCGTAAACAGTAAGTTCGGAAATATGCAAGCCGTAAAGATAATCTTCTTTGCCGTATGCACGCGCCTCGCTCTCGGTAAGACAACTGCCACCCCTTGCGATAGCTTCAAAACCGCACTCGCCATAAAGAATTGTTTTGTCGCAAATAAATTCGCCAACAACCTTTCCGCGAGCCTTGTTTGTAAGAATTACGCTGGCTGCGCTCAAATCGTCGCAGAGAGTAATATCAAACTTACTGCTCGTAACGTAAATGTAAACCTTAAAAGGTCCGTTAATGTGCGGTATTCTTTTGCGGATCTCAACTGTCTTTAAACCGCGTAATATAAGTTCTACCCACTTGGGTTGAATTGCTATTAAAATCGCTTTCACTTTCTACCTCTATAAAGTCGGCTCTTTCTTTGCTTTTTTGTTTCCAGTACTAATGGGCAATCGAATTCGCGCCCATTGTCGTTCGGCAGCGCGGTTTCCCTACCTGTTAAGCAACAACCATAGATTAAATCACTATCTTTATCAAGTTCGTTTACCTTTCTATGATAGGCAAAATCGCATCCTGTACAGGTAGTTGGAATCTCGTCAACTATTACCGATAAAACTTTCACCTTACAATTCCTCTAAATACCCGATAAGTTCGTCCGCCGAGCAGTCACCTTCCAAGTAAGCAATTACCTCTATGATTCTGTCATCGCCCAAATCGACACCCATTTTTTCAAGCTCGGTATTAAGTTTTAAATTTAATTCCCTTTGCTTTTCTGCGTTTTTAGCAATGCAATTTGCAATATCTTTAACTTTTTGTGATACTTTCACTTTCTCGCCTTCCTTTGCCTTTTTCTGGTCTGTCGAGCGACCTTATTTTGTTTATGGCGTTTGTTTTTAATTTTTGCAACGTGCGGACCTTTGGTATAAGGTCTTGATTTGTGGTGTTTGGAAAATCTGAAATTGTCAAAAATTCCGTCTGGGTAAATGTGATTTTCGAGTATAAACATTCTTTGTTCCTATCTGTCGCTCTTATAAATTTTTAGTAGTTTCCTTTTTAGTTTTTTAGGCATAGGCATTTTTAGTATTTCTTTCATCGGTGTTCCGTTTCGATAATGCCATTCTATATTATTTACCTGACGTTGCCTTTTTTGAATATTTTTGAGTTGAATATCAAGTATCAGTAAGTCCATAAGGCAAATAGTGATTCCCAATAAAACAATCACCACAATAATACCTATAATCGAAAATACGTTCATTGCCAGCCTTCCCTATAAGATTCACAAAACGCCCTAATTTATATTTGTAGATAAACAAGACATTTGACCGTTCGCCGCAATACTGTTTAACTTTTCCGTTATCAAGCAAAACCGTATCGAACTGATTTTTCTCGGCAAACCTTTTGAGTTTTCTCTTTTTTCTGTCCAGATTAAATCTTTTAGCCATTATTTATCACCTTTTACTCTTCGTATAACGTTCAAATCATAGCCACTATCAACGAACCTTTCGCACAGCGGACGATTTACACCATTCCCAAGATAGGTATATATGTACAACCATTCTTCTTGGTTAAACTCGGTGCCCAAATACTGGTTAATACCTTTCCGCATTCTGGTCTGAAAGGCGATATTCTTTTCTATTTTCTGTTTGGTGTTGTTCCCGTAAGGTTCGGTTTTGCTTGCCGCACGAGAAACCCACTCTATAACTTTGCACCGCAAATCAGTTAAATTCGATACGGTTTTTAAGTTAAAATAGACGTTGGTTTCGCGGTCAAGTATCAGTTCGCCAGACGAATTTATGAAACTGCCGGGAAATGTCCTCATAAGCCACATAAGAGCTGCTTCTAACGCCATAGGGTCTTTATCATCTACACGAGCCTTAACCGATTTTAACTTATGAAATTTAACTATTTCGGCGGCGCAATAGGGACAATATTTGTAAGGCATTGTCCGCCCCGCATGCACCTCAACTGTGTTGCACGCCGAGCATTTCCAAGTTGAGCCTAAGTCCTTTTCGAGTATTTCGGTTTGTGTCCATTCACACGTTCTTTTTTGTTGTTCGTTCATATTGCTGCTCCTCTCTTTAATTCTCTCTGTGCTTCCTCGCAAGTTTTAAAAATATCGGATTGTTTACGCCGTATCGTTTCGCCGTAAAGCGTATAAGAAATTGTGCGCTTGCCTGCGTGAACTTGTCTTATCTTCTCGCTTGAAATCACTCTTGAATCGTTCACGCGCCGTAATATGTAAACGTGGTCGCCAACTTTGAATTTCGGTTCATTACTCAACATTTCAAAACGGGATGCTACGCGCGGCGATTTTAGCATAACGCCTATTGACACATATTCCGCCTTGCCGTCTTTCTCAACCATTCTCGGCGCGCAGTATAATTCACCTTGGCACCCAACAATATCGCCGCTAATTTTGCCCTCTGTAATTGTTCCTATACGATAAGAATTACCGTGCAAATCAAACATTTTAATAGGCAAGTCTTTCATCTGGTCGCACAGGTCTTTTACTGCTTCTTGTGTAAATATTTTCCCTGATTTGGTTGGTTTGTCTGAGGGAAAATGTAAATCGAATGAGATTTTTAACATTGCTTATTCCTTATTGCAAATTGCAACTTACCTTGAAATATTTATTGATTACTTTTATTGCTTGAGCTACGCCGTAGCAAACCGTAGCGTAATAACCTTGCTTATTTAGGTATTCTATCCACTCAAGCTGTTCAGGTGTTGGCTTGGCTTTCTCGTCCCTTTTAAGTTCGATATAAAGCCCATGGTAGCTATTAAGCGGTGTAGGAAAACTCAAATCGGGGAAACCCGGACTCATACCAAGCCTTTTAAGTCTGCCGCCGTAGGACTCAGACCGCTGTCCTTCGTTTGGAATATGTACAACTTTGATTTTACAAAGTTGGCAATACTGAATCACAGCCTCTTGAACTTCGTCCTCGGTTACTCTCTGCCCAGCAACCTTTTTGGGTTTGCTCGCTTTGGGTTTTGCAGTTTCCCCGCTAATCGGCGGAAACTTAAAGTAATCGCATTCGGTACTGCCGAAGTTGCAACCTTTCTTGTATTCTGAGCACCGCTCGTTGGCGCATTTCATTAAACTGTTTTCTCCCAGTAGAAATTTCTTTCGCACGCGGCTTTTGCATCTTTCAGCGTTTCCCGGCGGAAAGCGAACGTCTTGTAACCAACGCTGGCCGTATAGCGCACTTCCCATCTGCTACGCTCTTTCCAAATCACAAAGGTGCCCTTCTTGCCTTTCGCCTCGTAACTGCCGTCGTCTTTCTTTTTCCATTCCATTAGGTGCCGTCCCCCAACCGCAATTGTTTGTTTACGAAAAGCTGATATACGGTTTCTTCCGTCGCGGGGTTATTGAGCATATACGGGAAGAAGATTTCACTCATTGAAACCATTTCGCTTTCAAGAATAGCCATTTGCGCGTCTATCCAGTCTTTTACAATTCGCCACGCAACGCGTTCTGCTTGTTCGTAATCTGCGCCCGATACTCTCTGCTTCTGCAGTACCACCAAGACTTTTTCCGTATTTGCGGGTAAGCGCACCGCCTGTATTCCAAACGGTGTGTCAATTTCAAAACAAACCGCAATAACTTTTCCATTGTTATAGTCTTGCGCAATGCGCCTTGCGCCGTGCTCGGCTAATATTCCCGTTATTTCACCGATTGTTTTGTATGCGCTGATTTTTGTTGTGTAATTTTTAATAGGCATAGATTCCTCTCTTTTTTGTGTTTTTTTCTCACACCGCAAGGGTGTGAGATTTTAGATACCGATTTGGAAATGGGGGCGAAGGCAGCGCTCGTAGACCGCGCCGCCGTAGTCCGCACAGCCGCTGCCGCCCACATAGCAGAAGTACTCAGCCGAGGCTACCGAGCGAGTCCACTGCCATCTGCCGTACCCGCTGTCGCGGCAACCCGCAATGCGGTTGCGCCAGTCCTCTTTATAGAGTTCAAACTGTTCACCCTCCTCGTACATTGCATGAATCTTTCTGCCGTGCAATTCATACTCAGACGGAATGAATACTTTGTCTTCCAAGAATTCTCCGTTGCCTACGTCAATTTTTGTAGGAATTATGTATTTTGCGAGGTCGTCAGGCAACAACTCGAAAAATTCATTATTCAACCAAGCACGGACGAGCGTTTTCGCATAACCGCCTTTCGTTGTACAACTTTTATTCATTGCCATTCGTCCGACACCATCGTCATTTCCATACAAATCTAAAAGATTAAGAATAATTCCTTTGTCCTTTCTGTGGGTTATCTGCGCGGCGTATTCTTCTCCGTTTTTTAAAGTGATATTCTTTTTTGCGCCCACGCTAAAAGCCTTACCACTCTTAACCTTTAAAATTTCGATTATTTCGTCCCAGCTTTTACTGTTAAGGTCTATGGCAATAGTGGGTAGCGGATGGGTTACCTCTATGAGCTTACTGCAGGTAGGACACTTTATTGCTGGAATAATATCCAACTCGTCAAATTCCATTGCTGTAAGACAGCCATTACATGTTGTTACATTCCCTGTGATTACTTTCATAAATTCTCCTTGTTAAAATAAAGTTCCCTTATTGTTTTTCCGTTCTTGCGCGGCACATAGTCCATAAACTCGCAAGTGCGGAATAGAATTCTGTTGTTGCACCACCGCTGTAAATCTCTTATGATATGTGGTGCGGTGCTTTTGCGGTAAATTCTTATGTCGGGTAAAAAGCCGAGTTCTCTCACCGCTTGCACCCGGTAAAGGTCTTGCTCTATCGTCGTATTGAAGTTAGTCAGTATGTAAACTATCTGCTTACTATCACCGCCACCAACAACTTCTTTGTAAATCGAAAGACCTTTAATGATTGCCTTTTCGTTTTTCATAAAATCAAAGGCGAAGTGTATCCGCTTTGTTTTAATCTTTTTTAAGAGTTCAGCGACTTCTTGCGTGATAAATCTCGCGTCCAGACCTTGGTTAAAATTTACGTTTGCTTTACTGTCTGCG